>JAQVQT010000192.1 GCA_028701435.1 Smithellaceae bacterium
GCAACGCCGTCGGCGCGATCCACGCCTACAATGCCTATCTTCTCGCGTCCGCGGGGGATCCGACCCGCCAGAAGATCGACTTCGACGCCGTGGTGGAAGCGATGCTGGAAACGGGCCGGGATATGTCGGAGCGGTACAAGGAAACGGCCCGGGCCGGACTGGCCGTCTGTTCCATCCGTTGTTGATCAGGGTCCGTCATGGTTTGCGGGAGGGATCCGCAACGGCCTGCTCAAGGATTTTTTGTTTTTCCTCCATGCTGTTGATCGTCAGCTTGTAGGCCACGTAATATTTGTAAATGTTCCGGACGTAGGTGGTGGTCTCAAACCCCACTTTTTCGGCGGTGACCAGCTCGACGTTGTTGAACCACCGGTTCGCGTCCAGGCCGCGCTCTCTCGCCAGTGTCCGCATTCTCGAGATTCTTCCCGGACCCGCGTTGTAGCTGGCAAAGGCAAAAAGCGAGCGGTCCTGCTCGCTGAAGCAGGCATCCGAAAAGGTGTGGGTCATGAGCAGGTCCAGATACTTGGCGCCGGCGTGAATATTGGGCTCGGTGATTCGAATGTCTCCCACCTTCAGCGACCTGCCCGTTTTCGGCATGATCTGCATGATGCCGATTGCGCCGACGGGGCTGCGTTTGCTCTGATCCAGCCGGGATTCCTGATAACCCTGAGCGGCCAGCATCAGCGGATCAAAGCCATACCGGTTGCCGTATTTTCTAAACAGGCTCAAGGTTTGTTCAAACCGCTTCCACTCCCCCGTGCCGGTCGGGTCTTTGATCTTTTCGATGTTTTTGTGGTACCGCTGGATGCGGCCTTCGATGACGCCGCGTTTTTTCAGGACGATGCGGTAGAAGTCCATGATTTCCCATTCCAGCTTCGGGCTGCTCTTGCGAATGGCCCAGCCGATCCGGCCCTTGCCGCGGAGCACGATGTCTTCCCGGACGGTGATGCCGGGCAGAACTTCCGCCCACAGCCTTGCCACCCAGTCGTCCACGACGATGAATTCAAAAATCTTCGCCTGCAGCATTTCCAGCAGATCTTCGTCCTCCAGGGCGTCCGGAACGGTGACGATGTTCACGGGTTTTTTGCGCTCCCGAATCAACCGCTCATTCAACAGGATCAGGCTTTCATAATAGCTGGAGGCTTTGCGCACGTGCACGGTCTTCCCGGCTAGATCGTCGAGGGAGCCTACGGCTGAAGACGAAGGGCCCGCCACCAGGATTTCCGACACGCCGGGCAGGTCCGGCGGCGCGGCAAAGTCCACGATCTTCAGGCGCTCCTCCGTCATCGTGATGTCACCGGCGGCAACATCGCCGAGCCCTCTTGCCACATCGCCAAGAAGGAGGTCTCGCGTCCGTGGAATAATCACCACGGTCAACGGACGTTTTTTCAGCTTTTTGGCGTATTTTTTGTTGAGGTAAAGCTCAAATTCCCTGACCATGTCCCCGATCAGCCCCTGCTCTTTTCCCCGGACAATCCAGTACAGCGTGCGGCTCTGCGGAACCAGAACTCGGATCAGACGCTTTTCCAGAAGCTGATCGAAATCGCCCGTCCAGGCTTCATTGGCGAGGGCAAGACTTCGCAGGCGGGGTTGGTTGTCGGCCTCCGGCGTCTGCGTCGTTGGTTCGGCCCACGAGGGGCAGGGCGGAAGCATCAGGAAAGCGGCAAGAAAAATCAAGGCGAGGGCCGGAATCCGGCGCAAAAGATGGGAACATTCTTTTTGTTGCATCAGCGTCCCCTTTCATCCCAGTGATCGAAGAGGAAACCCGCCGCAAAATCCCGAAAGGGGAAGGCGTCGCGCCACCCCCTTTCGGTTCTGCTGAATCGACGGCCGTGCTTGCGGGCCGCGGTTATTTTGCCTTTGGCTTTACGGAGGGCGAAGACGGTATTGCGGCGGATTTGGCGTTTTTCACGTCTAGAAGCTCCACTTCAAAAACCAGCGTCGCACCGCCGGGAATGACGGGGGGGCGGCCCCGGTCCCCGTAGGCGATCTCCGAGGGGCAGATCAGCTTGGATTTGCCGCCCACCTTCATCATGCTGACGCCCTCCGTCCAGCAGGGGAACACCTGGCTCAACGGCAGTTCCGCGGGCTGGCCGCGCTTGACGGAGCTGTCAAATTCCTTGCCGTCAATCAGCGTCCCCACGTAATGGACTTTGACGATGTCCGTGGCCCTGGCCTGAGCGCCTGTCCCTGCTTTGATTTCTTTATAAATCAATCCGGAGGCGGTTTTCTTCACGCCTGCTTCCTTCGCGGCTTTTTCCAGAAACGGTTTGGCCAGCTCTTTCTGCTTGTCCGTGGCTTTCTGCATACGGACCTGGGCCAGTTCACCCAGCTTCTGCATGTTGGCTTCCGGCTCCGCCGCCAGCTTCTTGCCGCCTGCGGCATCGGACATTCCCAGCTGAACATACTTCAACTCTTCGGGTGTCAGATCAAAAACGGACAGCTGTTTGCTGAGATGAACCCCCAGCGCGTAGAAGGCCTTCTGGTCATCCGTTTTCGGTGCTTCGGGCGAACATCCCCAGACGGCAATCAGGGCGACACAAACCACAACCATTAATTTACGCATAATTAATCCTTTCTCTTACCCTTTCTTTATTCCTGCCCTGGGATCGGGCGCCTGGTTCAGGCGGGAACATCCGCCCCGGTCAGTATTTCTTCAAGCAGTTGAACCAACACGTTTTCCCCCTTTTTCACCCGGGAGACCTCTTCGTGCAAAACAATAAAAGCATTGGCTTCCACCATGGACTTCAGAATGCCGGACCCCTGCTCGCCGGTGATGCGCGCAGTGTAGTGGTTTTTTTCTTTTTCAACAACCGCCCGGAGAAAATTTTTTACGCCAGTGCTCTTTGTTATTTCCTGGGCGCTCACGGCGGTGAGCGTCGGGCGAAAAATCCGGGTATGCCCCTGCATGTGAAGCAGAAAGGGACGGACAAACTGCTCAAAGGAAACCATGACGGAAACGGGATTGCCGGGCAGACCGAAGAGCGGAACGCCGTCGATGGACCCGAAAGCCAGCGGTTTACCGGGGCGCATGGCCACCTGCCAGAAGTGCATGGCGTTGCCGATGTCGCCCATCACGTCTTTGACGAAATCATAATCACCGACCGAGACGCCGCCGGAAGAAAGAATGACATCCGCGCGCCGCGCCACCTGGAATTTTTTGACCAGATCCTCTTTGTCGTCGCTGCCGATGCCTAAAAGAATCGGAATGCCGCCGCAGGCCAGAACCTGAGCGGCCAGGGAATAGGTGTTGGAGTTGACGACTTTGCCGGGCGGCGGCTCGGTTTCAATGTCCACCAGTTCGTCGCCGGTGGACAGGATCGCCACGCGCGGCTTCTGGTAAACCGCGACAAACGCCCTGCCCAGAGCGGCCAGCATGCCGATATGCCCCGGACGCAAAACACTGCCCGCCGCAATGACCTTCTCTCCCCGCCGCACGTCCTCGCCGGAAAACCGAATGTCCAGCCCCGGGGGCGCGGCAATTTTTATCAGCACGGTTTTGCCTTTTTCCTCCGTGTCCTCCCGGCGGACCACGGCATCCGCGCCGTTGGGGACCACCGCGCCGGTCATGATGCGCGCGGCCTGCCCGGCCTGAACCGTTTTGGCAGGAAGTCTGCCCGCGGCGATTGTTTCAACAACCTTGAGTTCGACGGGTTTTAAGGTGTGCGCGCCTTTCGTGTCGTCGGACCGCACGGCATAGCCGTCCATGGCGGAGTTGGCGGCGGAGGGAATATCCCGGGGCGCAAAGACATCTTCTCCGATCACCCGGCCTGCCGCTTCCAGAAGATCGACTTTTTCCAATCCCAGAGGCCGGCAGGCGGCCAGGACCGTATGCAGCGCTTTTTCTACGGAAATCATTTTGTTTCTCCCGCTGTTTTTCAGGGGGATACCTTATCAAAGACCGTCGGGTTGTCAATCAAAAAGCGAGGGCAGGGGAAAGAGTGGTGGATGGTG
>JAQVQT010000193.1 GCA_028701435.1 Smithellaceae bacterium
GGATATCATCATACGCACGGATCTTGAAGGGAAAATCCTCTTCGTAAACGACAACGCTTTACAGTTCCGCGGCTACCGCCGGGAGGAAATCCTGGGACGGAATATGATGGACTTCATCGCCTTTGAAGACCGAAACAGGGCGATTCAAAACACTTTTCTGATGATGGAGCGCAGACTGGGACCGCGGGAATACCGGCTCATCACGAAAGACGGGAGAACAATTCCTTTTGAAGTGAACGGCGATGTCTTGCGCAACGAAGACGGAACGCCTTTTGGCCTTGTCAATGTCTGCCGCGATATCAGCGACCGCAAACAAGTGGAGGATGCGCTTCGGGCCAGCGAAAACCGCTACTACACGCTCTTTGAGCACATGAACAGCGGTGTTGCCATTTACGAAGCCGTCGAAAACGGGGCGGATTTCGCGATCCGAGGTTTCAATACCGCGGCCGAGCGGCTGGAAAAGACCAAAAGAGAGGAAATCATGGGCCGGCGGGTGACAAAGGTCTTCCCTGGCGTTGTTGATTTCGGTCTTTTTTCGGTTTTTCAGCGAGTCTGGAAGACGGGCCATCCGGAAGATCACGATATTTCATTTTACCGGGACGACCGGATTTCGGGATGGCGCGAAAATCACGTTTATAAATTGCCTTCCGGTGAGGTTGTGGCAATCTATAACGATGTTACCGACCGCAAGCAGGCGAAAGAGGCTCTTGAGGAAAGCGAGGAGAAATATCGTACCCTCTTTGAAAATGCCGGCGAGGCCATCTTTGTCGCCCAGGACGGCAAGCTGACGTTTCTCAATCCGATGACGACACTGATCACCGGTTATTCCGGCGAGGAGATCGCGTCGAGGCCATTTGTCGATTTCATCCATGCGGATGACCGCGGCATGGTGCTGGACCGTTATGTCCGGCGCCTCAAAGGCGAAAATATTCCGCGGCGCTATTCTTTCCGTGTGATTCACAAAAAAGGCGATTTACGGTGGGTGGAGCTGGATACCGTCCTGATCCAATGGAAAAAGAAGCCCGCGACGCTGAATTTCATGACCGACATCACCGAGCGCAAGCGGGTGGAGAATATTCTTGAGGAGAGTGAGCGCGAACTAAAGGCTCTTTTCAAAAGCATGCTCAACGCATTCGTACTTTTCGAGTCGGTCTTTGACCAGAATGGAAATTTTGTCAGCTACCGGTTTGTCTATATCAACGATGCCTATGAACGCATCACTGGCGTCAAGAACGACGAAGTCAAAGGGAAGACCGTGCATGAAGTTTGGCCCAAAACGGAGGCAAACTGGGTCAAGGCATACGGTGACGTTGCCACGACAGGGGTGCCGAGCAGTGTCGACATGTATCACGAACCGACCGGGAAATTTTATCACTGCAATGTCTATCGGCCATGGCACACAAAGGATCGGTTTTGTGTTGTGTTTGAAGATATTACCGACCGCAAACGATCGGAGGAAAAAGAAAAAGAAACCCTCACCCTGCTCCGGATTGCGGGTGAAAAAGCAAAGCTGGGCGGATGGAGCGTCAACCTTGAAGAAAATCGTGTGATCTGGTCTGATGAAGTGGCGGCTATACATGAAATGCCCCCCGGATACTCCCCTTCGGTGGAACAGGGCATCAGTTTTTACCCGCCCGAGTGGCGGGAAAGAATCACAAAGGTTTTTACGGATTGTGCGCAAGAAGGCATTCCCTATGATGAAGAAATGGAGATCATCACCACTAATGGAAAGCGGGTTTGGGTAAGAACGATCGGAGAACCGGTAAAAAATGACGCGGGCATAATTGTTAAGGTGCAGGGCGCATTTCATGATATCACCGACCGCAAGCAGGCGGAGAAGGAGAAGCAGCGGCTGGAGGAGCGTTTGCGTAGGGCCGAGAAAATGGAGGCGCTGGGTCAACTGGCGGGCGGGGTCGCCCATGACCTGAACAACGTCCTGGGCGTCCTTTCCGGCTATTCCGAACTGCTGCTGGCCGAAATCCCCGAAGGACAGAAAGCCCGGAAACATGTTGAAAAGATATTGCAGTCCACGGAAAAAGGCGCCGCCATCATTCAGGACCTGCTCACCCTGGCCCGGCGGGGAGTCCTGTCCGAAGAAGTCATCCAAATCAACGATATCATTTCCGGTTTCACCAAAACGCCGGCGTTCGAGAACATTCGGGACTATCATCCGCGCGTTACCTTCCGGACGGAATGCGACCCGCATCTCCTCAACATCAAAGGCTCTCCCGTCCATCTGGAAAAGACCCTGATGAATCTGGTGTCCAATGCGGCGGAAGCCATCAGCGGCGAGGGAGAAGTGGTGATCCGGACCGAGAACCGCTATCTGGACAAAGCCATTGTGGGCTACGACGAGGTCAGGGAGGGGGACTATACGGTTCTCATCGTATCCGACACGGGGGCGGGCATTGCCGACGAGCACCGGGAGAAGATCTTTGAGCCGTTTTACACGAAGAAGGCCATGGGCAGAAGCGGGACGGGTCTGGGGCTGGCGATTGTCTGGGGAACGGTCAAGGATCACAACGGGTATATTGATGTACGGACGAAGATCGGCGCGGGGACTTCCTTTACGCTGTATTTTCCGGCCACCCGTGAGGCAACGGGTTTGCCGACGCCCAGGACGCCTCTGGAGCAATACATGGGCCGGGGGGAGTCGGTTCTGGTCGTGGATGATATTGCGGAGCAGAGGGATGTGGCTTCCGGGCTCTTGAAAAAGCTGGGGTATCAGGTTCACAGTGTTTCCAGCGGGGAGGCGGCCCTGGAGTATCTCAAGAGAAACCGGGCGGATATTCTGCTTCTGGACATGATCATGGCGCCGGGGATGGACGGGATGGAGACGTACCGGAAGGTCCTTGAGATTCATCCAAAGCAGAAGGCGATTCTGGTGAGCGGTTTCTCGGAAACGGATCGTGTCCACAAGGCTCAACGGCTCGGAGCGGGCGTGTATGTCAAGAAGCCTTATGTGATGGAAACGATCGGGCTCGCTATTCGAAAGGAGCTGGATCGCTGCTAAATCCAAAAGCACGAAAAATATTTGGCACTAGTTTTATCACAATTTTATCACAGTGCCCTAAAAAAAGAGGCTACAAACCTATTTTAAGGCTCGTAACCCCTTGATTTAACTGGTGGGTCAGGGCAGAATTGAACTGCCGACACTCGGATTTTCAGTCCGATGCTCTACCGACTGAGCTACCGACCCGAATGAAAGAAAAAACCTGTTTAAAGGCCGAAAACCTCTATAAAACTTGCTTCCCTTTGTCAAGGCATTTTTTGTTCATCAGCCCCCGCCGCGCCTTGAGCTGACGGGGCATCAGGCTTCTTTTCTTCCGGTTGCGAAACGTTGACGGGGATGCAGCCGAATCCGGCGGGACTTTGCGGTCCGGATGATGAATCGGGAATCGAAATACCGGATTCATTTCCCAGCGGTTCGCGAATGATCACCACCGTTCCGGCAATCTTGTCGTGCCAGCCCTGCTTTCTTCGGTCAAAGGCAACCCAGAGGTATCCGAGGCAAAAAACGAGGCTGGAAACGAGGTAGCCGACCGATCGCAGAAACGCCGTGCCGAAAGAAATCGACTCGCCGGTGACGGAGACCACCTGCAGGCCCAGCAGCTTTTTTCCGGGTGTGCGTCCGCTGGAACCGTGAAAATAGGTAAAGTAGGCGATGTTGACCGCAAACGTCAGAACCCAGATCCAGGCGGTCAGCGAAGCCAGTTTAGCCGGGTCCGTCATCTGGGCGACGATCACACTGCCGTCACCGGACATTGCGCCCGCGATGTAGGCCACGCCTGCTACAACCCCCAGAAAGATGATCACGATGCTGACGATGAATCCGTCGATCATGTATGCAATGAAACGCCGCCAGAAGCCCGCGAATGCGTAGGTTGTCATGTTCCGTCCCCCTCAAAACTGAATATGCCCTTCTCGTACTGGATGATCGACAGAA
>JAQVQT010000194.1 GCA_028701435.1 Smithellaceae bacterium
CTCGCCGCCCAACGGCAGACAAAACGCTTCCTGTACGCCAATCCGGCCATATGCCGAATGCTCGGATGCAAGGAAGATGAACTGCTGCAATTGAGCGTGGAGGACATTCACCCCCAATCGTCCCTGAAACAGGTGCTGGCTGAATTTGATGCGCTGGCCAGCGGTGAAAAGACACGGACGATCCATCATATCCCGTGCCTGCGCAAAAACGGTTCCGTTTTTTACGCCAATATCAGCAATGCATCGCTCGTTTTAGACGGTGTGGAATGCAATGTGGGTTTCTTCACCGATGTCACCAGCCGCAAAGAGGCGGAGGATGTGTTGCGGGAACGAGACCTCCAGTTCACGAAGCTTTTCTCCTGGGTGCCCGGAATGATCTATCAGTTTACGAAGAGACCTGATGGATCCTACTGCGTGCCGTTTACGACAGATGCTATCCGGGACATTTTTGGCTGTTCGCCGCAGGATGTGCTTGAGGATTTTTCTCCCATCGCCAAGGCCATCCTGGCCGAGGATTTCGATTACGTCATCAACGCCATTGAACGCTCCGCCGAAGACCTGAGCGTCTGGTCCTGTGAATATCGCGTGCAAATTCCCGGCAAGTCCATCCGATGGATTTCAGGCAATTCCACACCCGAGCGATTGCCTGACGGCAGCATCACCTGGCATGGATTTAACACCGACATCACCGAGCGCAAGCAAATGGAAGAGTCGATCCGTCAATCCGAGGGAAGATACCGAACCATCCTTGAAGAGATGGCGGATTCCTATTATGAAGTCGATCTTGCCGGGAATTTCACCTTCGTGAATGATACCATGTGCCGACAGTTGGGATATAGAAGAGAAGAACTGATGGGCGCCAGCTTCCGGATCAATGTTGTCAAAGAAGATATCGGTTGTATCTATCAAGCCTTCGACCAAATCTATAAGACCGGCAATCCCAGAAGGGACATCGCCTACAGGATCCATCACAGGGACGGAACCATGCGATTCGTCGAAAATTCAGCCTTTCCGATGCGCAACCGGGAAGGCGTCATCATCGGTTTTCGAGGGATCGGGCGAGACGTCACGGAACGCAAACGGAACGAAGAAAAGATTCAATACCTGGCCACGCATGATTTCCTGACGGGACTGCCCAACCGCATGATGTTCGGCCATCTGCTCCAGCAGGCCGTCCAGACCGCAAAACGTTATCAGAAGCAATTTGCCGTCCTGTTCATCGATCTGGACGGATTCAAAGATATCAACGACAGGATGGGACATGAAGCCGGCGATGAGCTGCTCAAGGAAATCGCCCAGCGATTGAAGAATGATTTGCGGGCAGCCGATGTGGCCGCGCGCGTGGGAGGAGATGAGTTCGTCCTCTTGATGGAAGAGGTCACCGATTCCGGCAGCGTTGCTACCGTAGCCCGCAAAATCAATGACGGCATCGCACAACCTCTAACGATCCATGGGCGGGAACAACACATCACGGCGAGCATCGGCATCAGCCTGTATCCGAACGACGCCGAGGAGGGACCAGCGCTCCTTTCGCAGGCCGACAGGGCCATGTATGCCGCCAAAGCGAACGGCAAAAACCATTACCATTTTTTCGCTGAAAATCAGTAGCATCGAACTGATGGGGGACATCAATGCCCATCAGAATATTACAGTGCCATCGATGACGGGCATAATGGTTTCAACGCATCTTTTGACAAACGGTACGCATGTCATCATTTCTTAATCCACGGGAGGTAAGATGAAAGAACCATTCAGATCCAACAAAACGCCAAATCCCGCTATTGGTCGCATATTGTTTTTCCTGTTTTTATTCGCCCCGATGCTTTTAGGACTTCACGGATCTGTCGCGGCGGAGCAGATTCCGGTCAAGAGAGTCCATGTCATCTATGGCTTGAATCCCAATTTTCCGGCGCATCAGATGTTCACGAAAGGTTTGCAGGATGTGTTTGGACAATCATCCGACAAATTTCAAATTGAATATTCCTTCGAATATCTCGATCTGGGCCTGGGGCGGGCGGACGAAAATTACCGCACCCTGCTGGCTGAATTTCTAAAACGGAAATACTTGTTGAAACCCAAACCGGATCTCATCATCGCCCACTTGACGCCGGCGAATCTTTTTCTGGTGAAACACGTGGAAGAAATCATGCCGGGCGTTCCGGTCATATTTACCGGCGACCAGCCGGGGATGATCCCGGCAAAGGATATTCCGTCAAACTTTGCCGGGATTGTTCGCGAAGGCAATCCGGCGCCCGCCGTCAGCCTGATTCTGCAAGCGCAGCCCGATACCAGGAAAATCTATATTGTGATGGGTGATTCGCCACAGGAAAAGAAAATCCGGCTTTCCTTCCCGAAGGCTCTGGCGATGTTTGCGGATAAAGTGGAGATGGTTTACCTTAATCAACTGACTTTTCCGCAGATGATGGAAACCATCAAGGGAATCAGCGGCCCGTCGGTCATTTTGTACATTTCTTATTTTCAGGATATTACCGGGCAAAACTTCGTTCCGGCGAAAGTTGCCGGGATCATATCCCGAGCGGCAAATGTTCCGACTTACGGGATTTCCGCTCCGTATCTGGGGCAGGGCGTGGTCGGCGGCTATCAGTTCAGTGCGGGAGTCGTAGGCGAAAAAGCGGCCGAACTGGGAACGAAAATCCTGCTGGGAAGCAAAATTTCCGATTTTCCCCGGGAGCAAACCGCCGCAACCGCCGAATACCGGTTCGATTGGCGGGCGCTGAAACGCTGGGGAATCGACGAGAACCGCCTGCCGCGGGAAAGCAAGTTCGAATACCGGACACCCACCTTCTGGGATGCCTATAAACGGCATATCATCGGGGGCTTGATCCTTGTCCTCGTGGAGACATTTCTTATATTTGTGCTGCTGATCAACATTAAAAAGAGAAAAAAAGTGGAAGAAGTTCTACGCGAAAGCGAAGAACAATATCGCCTCCTCTTTGAGAATGCCGGCGAGGCCATTTATGTCGCCCAGGACGGCAGGGTGGTGTTTGTCAATCCCATGACCGTCACAATCACCGGTTATTCCGGCGAGGAAATCGCATCAAGGCCGTTTGTCGATTTCATCCATGCGGATGACCGCGAAATGGTCTTAGACCGGCATGCCCGACGCATCAAAGGTGAGCATATTCCCCCGCGCTATTCTTTCCGTGTTCTTCGCAAAGACGGCGATTTCCGTTGGGTGGAGCTGGACGCCGTCATCATCAACTGGAAAGGCAGGCCCGCCACGTTGAATTTTATGAGCGACATCACCGACCGGAAGCGGGCGGAGGAGGCGCTGAAAGAGAGAGAGGATTTTTATCGTTCCCTGATTGAAAATTCCTGGGAGCTCATTACCATCATGGCGGTGGATGGCACCATTCTTTTTGAAAGTTCTTCCAGCGAAAGGATCCTCGGCTATCCGCCTCAAGAATTGGTCGGCAAGAACGCACTGGAATACATCCATCCAGATGATTTGGAAAAGGCTGTTGCCGCATTGTCCCCTGAACCGCCAGGTGAAACGCAACGTTCTATAGAGACGCGTTTTCGGCACAGAAATGGATCGTGGCTGTATCTGGAAGCCGACGGGAGAGACCTTCGCGAGCACCCGTCCGTGAAGGGCATCATCATCAATTCTCGTGACATCACCCGTCGCAAGCTGAGCGAGGAAAAAGAGAAAGAAACCCACGCCCTGCTCCGGATCGCGGGAGAAAAGGCGAAACTGGGCGGATGGAGCGTCAATCTCCAAGAAAACCGTGTGATCTGGTCCGATGAAGTGGCGGCGATTCACGAAATGCCCCCCGGATACTCCCCTTCGGTGGAGCAGGGCATCAGCTTTTACCCGCCCGAGTGGAGAGAAAGAATCACAAAGGTTTTTACGGATTGTGCACAAAAAGGCATACCCTATAATGAAGAAATGGAGATTATCACTGCCGGAGGAAAGCGGGTTT
>JAQVQT010000001.1:0-38466 GCA_028701435.1 Smithellaceae bacterium
CATCAAAAGCACCGGCTCGCACAACCTGACCAATAACCTTTTCGGAATTGATTTCACTTTTGATCACGGCGTCAAGGTCTGGTCGGAGCAGTGGAGCGTTTCGACGGGGCTGGAATACCGGTTTTAAAGAGAGAGGCCCGCGGCTTGAAAGGCTGCGCTTATTGTCACCGGCAACACGATCTTACAAAAGGAAATCCTGTTTCAATTATCTCAAAATGATGTATAGTTTTCGCCGAAATGAACCGATCAGGTTCGAGATATCGGGGAAGAGGCCTGACCCGGAAAGGACCCAAGATGATGGATGTCGCCCCATACCTGTACCTGATGCGTCATGCGCTGATGAAGTTCGGTCCCATTCCGGAATCCGAATGGGACCGGAACAAACATTTATCGGTTGAACTTCTTCATTTAAAGAAAGGACAGCACTTTGTAAAAATAGGAGATATCCCCGATAAATTGGGTTTTGTCGTCTCCGGTATTTTTCGCGTCTATTACAATACGGAACAGGGCGAGGAAAGGGTTTTCCTCTTCCGAAGCGAAAATCGATTTTTGTCCGCCTACCGGTCGGTTTTGGAATACGAGCCGTCAGGATTTGGTATACAAGCCCTTGAGCCAAGTTTTCTCATCTGTCTTCCGCTGAAAGAATATAAGCGTCTGCTGGCCGAGAGCACCTGCTGGAGCAATGTCAGCAGACAATATATGGAAGACCTGTTGGTTGAAAAAGAACAGCGGGAAAAAGAGTTGCTTTCGATCGATGCGACGTCACGGTATTTAAGCTTCAAAACAAGATATCCGGATGTTGAAAACAGAGTATCCCAGTACCATATTGCGTCTTATCTCGGTATTACGGCGGTGGCCCTGAGCAGAATCCGCAAACGTCTGTGTGAAAAAAAGGCGTGATTTATTAACCCGGGTTAATGAACCGCCTCCTATCTTGTTGTATTCTACCTTCCAAGTGAATCGTTGCCGAATGATCTTTGACGCACAAAGGCCTGTCTGGAAGCCTGTGCGGAAACGGAAAGGGAAAGAAATGAAAACAGCTTTTGTCACGGGGGCAGCCGGCTTTATAGGATTGAACCTGATTGAGGAACTCAACCAGGAGAAAGAAGAATGGAATATTGCGGCTCTGTATCTGCCGGGCGAAGACATACGGCGTCTGTCTCCATTCGCGAATGTCCGTACCCTCGAAGGAAACATTCTGAATCGGGATTCTCTGCTGAAGGCCATCCCTGAAAAGGTCGATGTTGTTTTTCATTTGGCGGGCGATACGAGCACCTGGTCAAAAAACAACGCCCGGCAATACAGGATTAATGTGGAAGGCACCGTCCATATGCTGGATGCGGCTGTTAAAAAGAAAGCCGGTCGTTTCATTTACACGTCATCGATTTCAGCCTTCGGGTTTCACGAGGATCCCGTATCGGAAGCGACGGTTTCCACGGCAATGAAATCGGGTGTGAATTACCACAGGACCAAATTTTTGGCTGAGCAGGAGGTTCGCAAAAGAAGCCGAATGCTGAAGACGGTGATTCTGAATCCCTGCAACGTCATCGGCCCCTACGATCGGGTGAATTGGGCTCAAACCATTCAGGGCATCTACAACGGGAAAGTTGATGGCTACCCTCCGGGGATTGGCACCTTTGCCCACGTGAAGGATATTGCCCGTGCTCATGTACAGGCGGGCATTCGGGAGGACTTGGAAAGACAATACGTTCTGGGCGGAACACAGGCGACTTTCCAAGAGGCGTTTAACACGATAACGGCGGTTCTGAACAAGAAGCATTTGAATAAGCCCCTGTCAAAACCGATGCTGCGGGCGGCTGTGTTCATCTTCAAACTGAAATCATGGATCGATAAAAAAGAACCCGCGCTCTCCCTGGAGAAATACAAAAGAATTGTCGGAACACAGATCATCGATGACCGCAGGGCCGTCCGGGATTTGGATCACAGAAAGACGCCTCTCAAGAAAATGTTCGAAGACAGTTACAACTGGCTGCTGCAGGAAAATTTACTGAAAGAATAATTTGTGGAAAGGATGAAGGTAACCCTATGAGCGAAGAATGCGAAAGCAAGACCAAAAAACAGGGATGGGAACTGATTACCGATGCGTTTGTAAAACGCGGGGTTGAGTTTCTTTTTACGGTGCCGGGGGAAAGCATATCTCCCGTCCAGCGGGCCTGCGAAGGCACTTCCATCAGAATCATTTCCACCCGCCACGAACAGTCGGCGACGTTCATGGCCGAAACCTACGGCAGAATGACCAGAAAACCGGGCATTGTGGTGGTGACATACGCCCCCGGTTTTACGAATACGCTGTCGGGAATACAAAATGCAAACCTATCCAATTCTCCCCTGATTCTGATTGCAGGGGCGCAGGGAAGAAAAGCGCCGGACCGGCTGGGTCTTCAGGATATGAAGCAGGAGCCCATCATCCAGTCTATGGTGAAGAAATCACTGGTCTGCACCCAGGCGGAGCGGATTCCGGAGTATATCGACATGGCGTTTCGTTATGCCGGCAACGGACGTCCCGGCCCGGTGTTTTTGGAGCTGCCCATTGATGTCCTCACTGCGGCGGTTGATCCAACAGCGGTAAAGAGTCTGGCGACAACGGTTCAGTCGCGGCCTGTCGACCAAAACGACGTCCGGAAGATGATGGAGATCATCCGGAACTCGAAAAAGCCGATGATCGTGACCGGAAGCGGAGTCTATTATGCCGATGCGGGACCGGCGCTAATCTCTTTCGTTGAAAAAACGGGAATCCCCGTATTTACCAGTAAATTTTCAAGGGGCCTGATTCCGGATACCCACCCGCTGTGCTTCGGATCTTCCGTGGCGATCACTCCCGGCTGCGCTGTTTGGGCAACCGTCCTGTCGGACTGCGTTATCCTTCTGGGAACGCGTCTATGCCTCTATCATGCAAACGGGGACTTATATAATCCGGCTGCGCGGATCATTCAGGTGGATATCGAGCCGGAGGAGATCGGCAGGAACCGTTCTTCCGATCTGGCTGTTTTTGCCGATATCAAAGGGCTTCTGGATCAGTGCAACGCGTTCATCGACGCGGAGGATATCGGAAATTCTCTCCAAGAGGCATTTAAACCCTGGATCGATGAACTTCGAAAAGAACACAGGGAGCGCAAAGAGTTGCAGAAATTCACTACGGAAAGCAAAAGCATTCCGATTCACCCGGCAAGACTGGCAAAAGAAATCGACAATTTTATGGACCGGGCGGATGACGTCGTCGTGACCGACGGCGGCGATCTGCCGTCATGGGTGCTCACGACCAGAACGTGCCGCGGCACCTGGAATGAGATGGCTTCGGGACTTTTCGGCTGTCTCGGCGTCGGCTTGCCTTACGCGAATGCTGCAAAGCTAGTGCGTCCCCAAAGCAGGGTTTTGCTCTGTTCCGGCGACGGCTCCATGGGATTCAATTTTATGGAACTCGAAACCTCCATCCGCAAGAAAATTCCGATCGTCGTTGTGATCGGCAACAATAATCTTTGGGGGATGACCTCCAACAGCATGAGAGGCAGATTCGGCCATCTTGTGCCGGATACCGTTGAACTGGATTTTGTGCCCTATCATAAAATGATGGAAGCGCTTGGCGGCGAAGGGATGCTGGTTGAAAAACCGGAGGATATCCGGCCGGCCCTGGAAAAAGCCTTTGCTTCGGGAAAAACGACCGTCATCAATGTGATGATGGATCCCGCCGTGATCGGTCCGGCATCGGAGGCAATGGCCTCGTTAAAGGACGCGGAGGTCTAGCCCGGCAAGGAAGGAAATCAAAGAGAATGGGGAGGTGCAATTTGTCGACGAAACAGTTCCGGAAGGGCGGATTTTCATCCTGGTATGTCCTGATCATCTGCAGCCTCCTTTATATGATCAATTACATGGATCGCCAGGTTTTATCGATCACCGTAGAATATATGAAAGCCGATCTAGGCTTGACGGATACAGAAATAGGAATCATCCAGACCACTTTTTTTGCGAGCATGGCGGTGTTTGCGTTTCCTGCCGCCTATCTTGCAGACCGCTGGAGCAGAAAAAAAGCCGTCTCCCTGATGGGCATTATCTGGAGCGTTTTTACCTTCCTTACGGGCCTCGGCAGGAATTTTCTGAGCATTATCATCCCCCGCGCTCTGGTCGGCATTGGCGAGGCGGGGTTTACTTCCGGCGGCATTCCGATGATCGCAGCCGCCTTTTCTGCAAAGGCACGCGCCAAAGCCATGGGCATCTTCAATATGGCCATGGCTATCGGTGCGGCACTGGGCGTGGTTTTGGGAGGATACATTGCCCAGACGCATGGCTGGAGAATGGCGTTTTACATTTTCGCGATTCCCGGCATCGTCCTCAGCCTGCTCGCACTTCTGATGAAAGATTACAGTGCGACAGAAGACAAGAATGAATCGGCGCAGAAAGCCACCTTTCTCAGGACCATCACCACGCTTTTTAAAATACCAACTCTTCGATGGATATATCTGGGATATGCTATGCAAAATATTATGTTCTTTTCATTTCTGACATGGGGACCGGCTTTTCTTATGCGTACCCAGCAAATCGACTCGACCAAGGCCGGCATGATCATCGGGCTTATTTCCATTATGGCCATTATCGGGGCTGTTCTGGGAGGCGTGTTGGCGGATTCCTGGCAGAAGCGAAGTAAAAACGGACGAATGCTGACGGCAACGTTTGGATTGTTGTTCTCATCCATACTATTGCTCACAGCGATGTGCCTGGAATTCAGGGGGGTCGGATTTGTTGTCGGCATTCTATACGGCATTGTCGCAATTATTCCTATTCCGGCCATCACGGCCGTCACACAGGATGTGGCGCCCCCCTCTGTGAGAAGCGCATCGTGGGGCATGAATGCTTTTTGTTGTTATGTTTTAGGAGGCGCATGGGCGCCCATGATTGTCGGAATCATATCGGACCGGTTGGGCGGAGGAGGATACGGCTTAAAAATAGGGCTCTTGATTGCGACGACGGGCGGTTTCATCGGATCCCTATTTTACTGGATCAGCTCAAGAAGCTATGCTGCGGATTTGAAGAAAGTGGAAGAATAAACAGTTTACGGACGGCTCTCCGTGGTTGGACGAAACGTTCTTCCTCTTCGTCTTTCAATGCGTCGGGCAGGTTTTTCACTGCCCCGGGGATGACGTCCCGCCTTCTCCAAGGGACTTGTGATATTCTTTGATCAGCGCTTTTTTGGGAAGGCCGACTTCGATGATGTCCCACGGCAGGAATTCATTTACATCCTTTTGACGATAGACGTAGAAGTCGGGATTGATGGTCACCTCTTTGAACGCCCGCATCCAGTTGCCGTTTAGGCGATGCGCGGCCAGCAGAATGTCACCCACACGACGATCCCCGGAAGACAAGAGCGCCTGTACGTAGGCCCACTTCGGCACGTCGGCGATGACGTGAATCTGCTTGTCGGAGCGAAACGCGTGGGTTATCTTTTTGATTCTGCGCCCCACATCCTGAACCTCCGCAAGCGGGCACCATTGGAGCGGCGTTCGCGGTTTGGGAATAAACTGATTGATGCTCAGCGTGATGCGCCGGAATTTCCGTTTTCCTTTTGTTTGGGCCAGCGCCGTGTGCTGGATTTTTTTGACCAGATCGATGATGGCGTCGATATCCGCATCTTCTTCCGAAGGCAGACCCACCATAAAATACAGGCGCAGATTGGACATTTCCTTTTCAATCAAAAGCTTCGCGGCGTTCAGAATATCGTCCGTTGTGATCCCCTTGCGCAGCAGATCGCGCAGCCGCTGGCTTCCCGCCTCGGGGGCAAGCGCAACCGTTTCGATGCCGACCGCCTTGAGAATCTCGACAATATCTTCATTGATCCTGTCCAGACGCAGGGAGCCGATGCCCGCCTGCGCTCCGCGACCAACAATATATCGGCAGAATTTTATCAGATCGGGATGATCGGAAACCGCCGTCCCGACCAGGCCGATTTTATTTTTTATCATGAGACCACGATCGATGGCGGACACGATTTCTTCATAGCCGCGGAAGCGCGGCGGCGCGTAAACAAAACCTGCCGCGCAGAAACGGCAGAGGTGAGGACAGCCGCGGTTGACTTCGACAAGAAACATGTCCGCCATTTCCGCATCGGCGCCGCTGACAACTTCGGTCGTGCAAAAAGCATCAATATTTTTTATGGGCAAAATCTGAATTTTCTTGGGCAGTCCCTCGGTGAGCGGCGCAATATCCTTGATCTTACCTTCGGGGAAATAGGACACCGCATAGAGCGAAGGAACGTAAATTCCCGGTATTTGTTTTTGCAAATTGTTGAGCAAGACTTTCCGGTCGAGAGTAAGCCGCCTGGCTTCGGCAAACACCCGCGCAAACTGCGGCAGGATTTCCTCGGCTTCCCCTAAAATAAAGACATCAAAATAATCCGCCAGAGGCTCCGGATTGAGCGTCAGCGCGATGCCGCCGCCGATCAACAGCGGGTGCCCGCCCGCGCGGTCCTTCGATTTCAGCGGAATGCCGCTTGAATCCAGTATTTTCAGAATGGCCGGGTAATCGTTTTCAAAGGAAACGGAAAACGCCAGAACATCAAAATCACGAAGGGGCTTTCGGCTTTCCAGGCTGACAAGTTCCACCGCGCCGGCGGCGTATTCGGCGTCGCCGCCGGCGGGCAGAAACACTCTCTCACAAAGAAGGGAGGGGAGCTCGTTGATGATTTTATAAACCGTCTGGAATCCGAGATTGGCCATGCCGATCCGGTAAAGATTGGGATAGGCCAGGCAAACCGTCAGACAGGTTCCCCAGACTTTTTTCACGACGCCCCGCTCACGAGCCAGCAGGGTCTCGTATTTTTTCTTTTCCTTCCAGTTCATGGACCGTTCATGGCCTCCTTTGCGATCCAGCCCGCATTCGGACAGCCACGATGTTTTCCTAGTCCGCCTGCCGGCGCAGGAACGTGGGAATGTCAATATCCACGTTTTCGTTTTCGTCGCTGACGCCCATTGTCACCACATTGGCCGGGTCGCCGGATTTGCTCCTGCGCATGAACGCCGGCGTCGATAAATCTTCCCGTCGAAAGCCGCCCAGATGCGTCACATTGGAGGGCGTCTGCTTCTTCCGGGCATCCTCAAACCCCGTCGCGATCACGGTGATGCGGATTTCATCCTTCATGTTTTCGTCAATGACCGTGCCGAAGATGATATTGGCATCCTCATGCGCCTCGGCCTGAATCAGGGACGAGGCCTCGTTCACTTCATACAGGCTCATATCGGGCCCGCCGGTGATGCTGAGCAGAATGCCCTGCGCTCCCTGAATGGTGTTGTCCTCCAGAAGCGGCGAGGAAATCGCCCGCTGCGCGGCCTCGACGGCGCGGTTCTCTCCGCTGGCCGTGCCGGTGCCCATCAGCGCCATGCCCATGCTGCTCATGATGTTCTTGACGTCGGCAAAGTCAAGGTTGATCAGACCGGGAACAATGATCAGATCGGAGATGCCTTTTACGGCCTGATAGAGAATATCATCGGCTTTCTTGAAGGCTTCCAGCAGCGAAAGCCCCCGCCCGCCCAGGCTCAACAGCCTCTGGTTGGGAACCACGATCAGCGTGTCCACCACATCGCGAAGCTGCACGATGCCGTCTTCCGCCTGCGCGTTTCGTCTTTTGCCTTCAAACTGAAAGGGTTTGGTCACCACGGCAACGGTCAACGCGCCGCATTCCCGGGCCACCTCCGCGATCACCGGCGCCGCGCCCGTGCCGGTTCCTCCGCCGAGGCCCGCCGTGATGAAAATCATGTCCGCCCCTTCCAGGTGACGGCGGATTTCATCGCGGGATTCCAGCGCCGCCTGTTTGCCGATCTCCGGATTGGAGCCCGCGCCCAGGCCCTTGGTCACTTCCGCTCCGATCTGGATCTTCACGGGCGCGCTGGATGCTCCCAGCGCCTGGGCGTCCGTGTTCGCGATAATAAAATCGACGCCCCGCAGCGTGTAGGAAATCATGGTATTGACGGCGTTCCCGCCGCCGCCGCCCGCGCCCACCACTTTGATTCTTGCCGAATTCTCGATGCATTCCTCCGTTAATTCAAACATGCACACCCCCTTCTTTGTTTAGAAAAATTCCAGAAACCATTTTTTGAGTGTTTTGAAATATTCGCCGAATACATTCCCCGTTTTCCGATAGACGGATTCACTGGGAATATTTTTACTGCCGTAAACAATCAAACCAACCCCGACCGCAAAAGCCGGTGAGTTGGCCACATCGCTCAAACCGCCGACGCCGGAAGGACAACCGCGGCGCACCGGCATGTCGAAGATCTGCTCCGCCATTTCATTGATGCCGGGCAGAAGCGACGAGCCGCCGGTCAGCACAATGCCCGCCGCCAGCAGATCTTCATAACCGGAGCGCACGATTTCCTTGAGCGCCATATTCAGAATCTCATCCATGCGGGGCTCCACGATCCGGCCCAGGATCTGCCGCGACACCATACGGGCTTCCCGGCCGCCCACACTGGGCACTTCAATGACATCTTCCTTTGGGATCATCGACGTCATGGCGCAGCCGTGATTCAGCTTGATTTTCTCCGCCTCGGCAAACGGCGTGCGCAGCCCCGTGGCAATGTCCGAGGTCAGAAAGTTGCCGCCCACCGGCAGGATGGCCGTATGCTTGATGCTTCCCTCCGCGAAGATGGCGATCCCCGTGGTCGCGCCGCCGATGTCGATCAGGGCGACGCCCAGATCTTTTTCGTCGGCGCTGAGAATGGCCTCGCTGGCCGCCAGTTGCTCCAGCACGACATCTTCAATATCGAGGCCCACGCGATTGACGGATTTGACCACATTCTGAATCGAAGCGGCGGCGCCGGTCACGATGTGCACTTTCGCTTCCAGCCGCACGCCGGACATCCCCACCGGATCGCGGATGCCGTCCTGTCCGTCCACCACGTAGTTCTGAGGCAGCGTGTGCAGAATTTCCCGGTCCACGGGAATAGCGATCGCCTTGGAGGCCTCAATCGCCCTTTGCAGATCGTCTTCGCCGACTTCCCGGCCTTTCACGGCGACAATGCCCAGCGAGTTCTGCCCCTTGATGTGGCTGCCGGCAATCCCGACATAGGCGGAATTGATGCGGCAGCCGGACATGTGCTCGGCGTCCTCCACGGCCTTCTTGATCGCCTCGACGGTGCTGTCGATGTTGACCACGCCGCCCTTGCGCAGTTCCTTGGCGGGGGTGATCCCCATGCCGATAATGTCAATGCCGGTTGGTTTTGCCTCGCCGACAATCGCAATGGTTTTGGTCGTTCCAATATCGATTCCTACCAGAACGTTGCTTTTCTTTCCCATAATCTCACCCTTCCCCGTTCCTGCCTATATTCTGTACTGCGGCCCTTTTTTCTGTTCCTGCGCCTTTCCCGGCACGTCTTTGCGCTGAACGGTGACCTTGGAAATATCGGCCAGATCCACAAACAAACGACCGTCCTTCATCCCCCGCTTTTCCAGGTCCGCCAGAACGACATCCAACTGGCGCACCTTGCCTGTAAAGTTGTCCCGCCCCAGCTTTAAATGCAATCCCCGGTCGGTCAGGACGGACAGGCCGAACACCTCATCCACATGAATTTCAGAAATCGTCCCCAGCGACGCGTAGGAATCGGCGGACAGGGTTTCCAGCAGCTTCAACGCCTCGGCCAGCAGGGGGGACGGTTTGTTCTGAATATTCACACCGGTCAGAATCGCCAGATCAACATCGTCCGTCCGGCTTAATTTTTTGAAAATAAAGCCTCCGGCGTCCATCAGGTAGAAATTCCCGGTCTGCTTGACCAGAGCAATCGGCTTCCGTTCACGCACGTCCAGCACCAGCCGGCCCGGCAGCTCCCGGCCGACATAAATATTTTTGACCCAGGGATTGGCGGCGATCCGCCGCGCCACGGCATCCGTGTTGACTGCCAGAAGATTGCAGCGCGGCTGAATGTTCGCCAGTTGCAGGATGTCCTTTTCCGTCAGCTCTTTCACTCCGCGGACGGAGATTTCCCTGACTTCCAGCGCGGGGGCGCTCAGCAGCGCGCCGTAAAGATAAATGAACAGGGCGCTGATGACAACGGCGACAGCCAGCAGACCCAAAGCTCCCAGCGATTCGTTCAACGCCCCGATCAGGCGCCGGCGCACGCGGTTTTTTCTGGCTTCCAGGTTGACTTTTAACTTTTGGCTCACGATTCTTCTCCAATGATGACAACTTCCGTCTCCAGGAAAAGGCCTCTTTCCTTTTGAACCGCTTCCTGTACCAGCCGGATCAACTTCACCATGTCGGACGCCGTGCCCTGCCCCTTGTTGATCATGAAGTTGGCGTGCTTTTTCGAAATCTGCACGTCGCCCAGCCGGCGGCCCTTCAGGCCCATCTCCTCCAGCAGGCGGCCGGCCGGCAGCCCCGGAAGATTTTTAAAAACCGACCCGGCGCTGGGATATTGCAAAGGATGTTTTTCCTGACGCCATTTCAAAATTTCCGCCATCCGATCCCGGATCTGGCCTGAATGGCCTTTCGACAGGGCGAAGCACGCCCCGCAAATGACGGCGTTTTCGGGCAGATTGGATTTGCGGTAGGCAAACGCGATCTCTTCCCGCCGCAGGGTTTTCTTTTTTCCTTCGCCGTCGATCACCGTCACGGACACCAGCACGTCTTTAATTTCGGTTCCGAAAGCACCGGCGTTCATCCAGACGGCCCCGCCGACGCTGCCGGGAATTCCCGCGCAAAATTCCAGACCGGTCAGTTCGCGCTCCGCGGCCAGCCCGACAATCCGGCCCAGCGCAGCGCCCGCCTGTGCGGCAATCCAAAACCGCCCGTCTTCTGCGGGCGAGCACATGACCCTGTCCAAACCGCGCAGCGAAATCAGGACGCCGCGGTACCCGCCGTCACGCACCAGAATATTGGTGAGGTTCCCGACCGGCAAAAACAGAATATGATTTTCCTTCAGCCTGCGCACAAGGACTTCGAGCTGATCTTCGCTTTCGGGCATCGCCAGCGCGTCCACCCGGCCGCCGAGTTTCAGCGACGCATGACGCGACATCGGCTCGTCGAACCATACCTTGCCGACCTTCACATCCCGCAGCGCCTCTGAAATTTTCAAATGACCGGTCATGGGTTCTTCGTTCCCTCTTTGATCTGCGCGAGAAACGACTCGCCGATTTTATACACACTGCCCGCGCCCAGCGTCAGAACGGTATCCCCGGGTTTTGCGTTGGCGAGCAGAAACTCCACCGTGCCCTGCGGCTGGGCGATGTATTCCACGCAGGGATGACCGCCTTCCTTGATCGCCACCCAAAGCGCCGCGGAATGAACACCGGGAATCGGCGCCTCCGACGCCGGATAAATATCGTTGAGCACCAGCACGTCCGCATCGCCGAACGCCTTGGTAAATTCGTCAAACAGCGCTTTGGTCCGCGTAAAGCGGTGGGGCTGAAACACCACGATCAACCGGCCCTTCCGCATCTGGCGCGCCGCCGCCAGCGTCGCCATAATTTCCGTCGGGTGATGGCCGTAGTCGTCCACCACGGCAATTCCGCCGTTCTCCCCCTTGACTTCAAGCCGCCGCTGGACACCGGAGAAAGCCAGCAGTCCTTTGCGGAGAATCGCCATATCCAGGCCCAGTTCACGCCCCACGGCAATGGCGGCCATGGAGTTGTAAACATTAAAGAGGCCCGGCACCTTCAATGCTACGTCGCCCAGGCTCTCTCCCCTGTAAGACAGGGCATACCGGGTTCCAGTGTCGGAATGCTGAATGTCGCTCGCCGTATAATCCGCCGGCTGCGCGATGCCGTAGGTAATCACGCGGCGCTTGATCGAGGGGGCAATGGCGCGCACATGTTCGTTGTCGCCGCACATCACCGTGCAGCCGTAAAAGGGCACCATGTTGGCAAATTTTAAGAAAGCGTCCTTGATTTCTTCAATACCCGGATAATAGTCCAGATGCTCGCGGTCGATATTGGTAATGACGGCGATCGTCGGCGACAGCTTTAAAAAAGATCCGTCGCTTTCGTCCGCCTCCGCGACAAGAATGTCTCCGCCGCCCAGACGGGCGTTGGATCCGATGCTGGCCAGCTTGCCGCCGATCACCATGGTGGGATCCAGTCCGCCCTCCGCTAGAAGGGTCGAGACCATCGAGGTGGTTGTGGTCTTGCCGTGGCTGCCGGAAACGGCCACGGAAAATTTCATTTTCAGGAGCTCCGCCAGCATTTCCGCCCGGGGAATCACCGGAATGTTCTTGCGATGCGCTTCCAGAACTTCCGGATTGTCCGCCTTCACCGCGGTCGATGTGACTACCACATCCGCGTTGCCGATGTTTTCCGCCGCGTGCCCGACGGCAATCGCCGCACCCAGCTGCTGCAGGCGCTTCGTTGTGTCGGAGGACTGGACGTCCGATCCGCTGATGCCGTATCCGAGGTTCAGCAGCACTTCGGCAATGCCGCTCATTCCGATGCCCCCGATGCCGACAAAATGGATGCGCTTGACTTTGCGCTGCATGAATCCGGTTTCCTGGTCTTTGCTCATTTTCCCTTTATCCTGTTGAAGGTTTATTTTTCCGCCGCCAGCCTTACGCAGGCATCGACAATTCTTGCGGCGGCGTCGGGCCTGCCCAGCGCTTTGGATCTCTCTTCCATGCCCCGTAATTTCTTGTCGTCTTCCAGCAGGGACTCCACAAGCGAATACAGGGCCTCCGCAGAAAGCTCGCTCTCCCGAATCATGGCCGCCGCGCCGGCTTCGACCATTGCCCGCGCATTTTCGGTCTGATGGTCATCGGCCGCGTACGGGAAGGGGATCAGCACAGACGCTTTCCCCGCCACCGTGATTTCCGCGAGCGACGTCGCTCCGGCTCGGCAGATGATCAGGTCGGACGCCGCGTAGGCCGACGCCATATCGACGATGAATGGTTGAACCTCAGCTTCCATACCGGCCCGCTCATAGGCCCGCCGCACTTCCTCACAATCGCGCTCTCCGGTCTGGTGGACCACCCGAACCCGGTCTTTGATCTTTTGCAGCATCGGCAGCATGGCCACGACCGTTTTGTTGATGGCCGCCGCTCCCTGCGAACCGCCGAAAACCAGAATCTGCCGGATGGCGCGCATCTTCGGGGCTTCATTCAGGCGCGCGGCAAACGCCGCCCGAACCGGATTGCCCGTCACACTGACTTTCCGGGCGGGAAACCTTCCTTTGCTTTGCTCGTAGGTCAGAAAGATTCGATCGACAAATTTCCCCAGGATGCGGTTCGTGTTTCCCGCCAGAGCGTTTTGCTCGGCAATGGCCGTGGGAATATTCATCAGCCAGGCGGCGATCACCGCCGGCCCCGAGGCATACCCGCCGACGCCAATGACGACATCGGGCCGAAAATCCCTCAAGATCATACGGGACTGCCACATGCTGTTGGGAATCGCGTAAACGCCTTTGATCAATGCCTTCCAACCCCTTCCCTTCAGCCCTTCCACATCAATGAGTTTCAGTTCGTAGCCCAACTTCCCCAAAAGCCGGTACTCAATGCCCCTTTGGGTTCCGATAAAGATCACCCGGTTTTCGGGATCGCGTTTTTGGAACTCTTCCGCGACGGCAATGCCGGGAAACAAATGACCGCCCGTTCCTCCTCCCGCAATGATGATCCTCACCGGTTTCTCTCCGCCTGCGCGTCTGCTTTGCGCCTTTTGATCTTTTCGCCGTTTACGTCCTCTGCGTGGAGATGTTCAGCAGAATCCCCACGGTCATCATGCTCATGACAAACGACGTGCCGCCGTAACTCAAGAATGGAAGCGCCAGTCCCTTCAGGGGAATGAGCCCCATCACCCCCGCGATATTAATGAAGGCCTGCAGCGCGATCAACATCGTCAGGCCCGCGGCCAGCAGCGTGCCGAAGAGATTCGGCGCGCGAAAAGCGATCATAAAACCCCGCAGCAAAAAGAAAATGAACATGAAAATAATGATCGTCACGCCGATAAAGCCGCTTTCCTCCGCAATCACCGCCAGAATGAAATCCGTGTGCGGCTCCGGCAGATAAAACAATTTCTGCATGCCGTCGCCGATGCCCTGACCCGTCACGCCGCCCGATCCGAAGGAAATCAGCGACTGGATGAGCTGAAAGCCGGTGTTGTCCGCGTCTTTCCAGGGATCGAGAAACGCCGTCAGCCGCGCCATTCGGTATCCCTTGCTCATAATCAGCCAGATGCCCACGGGAATAAAGGCCGCGCCCAGAAAGACCAGATGGGTAATCCGGGATCCGGCCAGCGACAGCATCAACAGCAGAATCGACATGATGATGACAACCGTGCCGAAATCCGGCTGAAGAATGATCAGGCCCATGACCACGGCCGTCACCGAAAGCGGAATCAGAACGCCCCGGCTGAATTTTTTCAAATGGTGCACTTTTCTCGTCAGCAGATGCGCCAGGAAAAGCACCATGGCCACCTTGACCAGTTCGGTCACCTGAAAGGAAAACACGCCCATATTGAGCCAGCGGGTCGCGCCGCCCCGCTTCACGCCGACGTGCGGAATAAAAAGCAACAGCAGCAGGATCACGGAGACGATCACACCCGGATACGCCAGCTTCTTGAGCTGTTCGTATGGAATTTTGGTCATGACAATCATGATCACCAGGCCGGCAAACACAAAAAATAAATGCTTTTTGAGAAAGAATTGTCCGTCTTTGAATTTTTCCATCGCCAGAATGGAACTCGACGAATAAATCATCGCCGTGCCCACAGTCACCAGAATCAGGGTGACCAGCAAAAGAATGATGTCCGGCGTATTGGCGTCTTTTTTCGCAGCGTCCATTTACAGATTCCTGACCACTTCCTTGAAATGATTTCCCCGCTCCCGGTAATTGGCAAACGCATCAAAGCTCGCGCACCCCGGTGACAAAAGGACAATATCTCCGGGCTTCGCGTCCCGGTATGCCCGGAGGACGGCCGCCTTCAGCGTCCCTTCCTTTGCGATCGGCGTCTTATTGCCCAGCTGCGGCTCGATTTGGTCGCGCGCCTCGCCAAACAGGACAACCTGTTTGGTTTTGGCGCCCAAAAGCGGCTGCAGCACGTCAAAATTTCCGTCCTTGTCCCGTCCGCCCATAAGCAGAATCACCGGCGATGAAAAGGTTTGCAGCGCGCGCGCGACGGCATCGACATTGGTTCCCTTGGAATCGTCATAAAAGGCAACCGCACGCTTTTCCCCGGCAAATTCAATCCGATGGGGCAGGCCCCGAAACTGCGACACCGCCTCCACGATGCTCTCCTTTGAACAACCGCAGAAGCGAGCCGCCGTCACGGCCGCCATGACGTTCTCCACATTATGCAGACCGGGAATCCTGATCATCCCCGAAGGATAACGCTCATCGGGGCCGTCGGGACGACGGTAAACGATACTGCCGTCCTCTAGGCACAATCCAGGGCTTTGCAGCCGGCCGGAGCTGAACCGGACCACTGCGGCCCGCATCGACGAATCCAGGTCTTCCTGATACGGATCCCCGGCATTCAGAATCGCCAGATCGTTTTCACGCTGGTTTTCAAAAATTCTCCCCTTGATGCGGCGGTACTCTTCAAACGACCCGTGATAATTGACATGATCGCAGGTAATGTTGAGCAGGATCGCGGCATGCGGACGGAACGATTCGATCCACTGAAGCTGAAAGCTGCTGATTTCGGCGACGATGAAATCATCCGTCTGCTCGCCGGCGGCGTATTCGATCAGAGGATTTCCGATGTTGCCGCCCACAAACACTTTTTTCCCGGCGCGCGCCAGAATCTCGCCCAGCAGGGTGGTCGTGGTGGTTTTCCCGTTGGTGCCCGTCACGGCGATGATCGGCACGCGAATGAACCGGTAGGCCAGTTCGATCTCGCTCAAGATCGGAATCTTCTTTTGCTGCGCCGCCGCCAGGATGGGATGGCGGGGGGGAACCCCCGGAGACGGCACCACCAGATGCACGCCATCCAGGCAGGTCTCGTCATAGCATCCGACGGCAAGCCACGGCCGATGGGCGATTTGTTCAAACTCCGCACCCCACTGGTCCCGTGGTTTCTCATCGACCGCCACGACGGCGGCACCGCTCGCGCCCAGAAACACGGCGGCGGCGATGCCCGTTTTTCCCATGCCGATCACGGCTATTTTCTTTTCCGCCAGTTGCATGCTTTCCCTACCGCAACTTCAATGTGCTGATCGCCAGAAGCGCCAGCAGGATCGAAATGATCCAGAACCGGACAATGACTTTCGGCTCCGCCCAGCCCTTGAGTTCGAAATGATGATGGATCGGCGCCATTCGGAAAATCCTTTTCCCGCCCGTCAGCTTGAAATAACCGACCTGAAAAATGACGGAAAATGTCTCCATCACAAAAACCCCGCCGACAATCGCCAGAAGAATTTCCTGTTTGGTGATGATGGCCACGGTTCCCAGCGCGCCGCCCATGGACAGAGAGCCGACATCGCCCATGAAGATTTCCGCCGGATGGGCGTTAAACCACAGAAAGCCCAGCGCCGCGCCCATAAACGCTCCGCAGAAAACGGACAATTCACCCGCGCCGGGTACATAGGGAATCTGCAGGTAATGCGCAACTTTGACGTTGCCGGCAAAATAGGCGAAGAGCAGATACGTGACAAAGCAGATGCCCGCGGGCCCGGTCGCCAGACCATCCAGGCCGTCCGTCAGATTCACGGCGTTGGCCGCGCCCACGATGATGAAAACGCACAGCAGAATATAGCCCCAGCCCAGATTAGGCAAAACCGTCTTAAAGAAGGGAATCGTCACCTGCGCGCTGAACCCCGGCTTGAAATACAAAACAACGCCGACAAACAGAGCGATGATGATTTCAGCGGCCAGCCTGATTTTCCCGGGCACGCCCCTGGAATTCCGAACAGCCAGCTTCCTGTAATCATCCAGAAAACCGATCAGGCCGAACCCGACGGTAACCAGCAGCACCAGCCAGATATACACCACGGAAAGGTTCGCCCACAGGATCGTGGAAACCGTCACCGCAAAGAGGATCAACATGCCCCCCATCGTCGGCGTTCCCTTCTTGACCAGATGCGTTTGGGGGCCGTCCTCGCGAATCTGCTGATCAATCTGCATTTTCTGCAGCTTTTCAATAAACCATCTTCCCAGAACCAGACAGATCAGCAACGCCGTGATGGAGGCGAAGATGGTCCTGAACGTGATATACCTAAACACGTTGAAGGATGAAAACACCGTGTGCAAAGGATATAAAAATTCGTAAATCATTTTTTTCTCCCGCCTACGAGGCCGCCGCGTGGTCTTCGGCTTTTTCAACGCCGATTTCTTCGCTCAGCCGCTCCGCCAGCCGGTCCATTTTCATCCGGCGTGATCCTTTGACCAGAACCCAGTCGCCTTTGCGCAGCTTCCTTTTTAAAAAAGCCACGGTTTCCTCATCGTCCTGCAAAAACAGAATCCGTTCCTCGGCCAGCCCGCCTTCCCGCGCGCCAGCGGCGGTCGCCCGCGCAAAATCCCCCTGAAGAAAAACCGCCGCCACCCCGATGGTCGCCAACAACAGGCCGATCTTGCGGTGCATCTCCGGCGCGGCGTCGCCCAGTTCCAGCATATCGCCCAGCAGCACGAAAGCGTTGTGCGAATTCATCAGATCCCTGAGCGTCAGCAGGGCCTCCCGCACGGATGCGGGATTGGCATTGTAGGCGTCATTGATCAGATATGCGCCGTTTTGCAGCCGGAGGATCTCCATGCGCCCGCCGACCGGCTGAAACATCGACAGACCCCGCCGGATCGATTCGGCCCCGGTACCGCAGGCCAATGCCGCCGCGGCCGCCGCCATCGCATTGTAAATGTTATGGAGGCCCGCAACTTTCATATCCACCTTGTGCGCCTGCCCGTTCATCAGAAGATGAAAACTCACCCCCCGGGCGCCGTTTCTGCGGATGTCGTTCACGCCGACATCGGCGCCGGCGCTCATGCTGAAGGTCACGCGCCGCCCGGACCATCGATCGGCCGCCTGCCGCACCGCCTCATCGTCCAGATTCACGACGGCGACGCCTGCCGAATCCATGTGCAGCCATAAATCGCCTTTCTCCTCCCGCACGGTCTCCACCGAGCCGAATCCCGCCAGATGGGCGGGGCCGACATTGGTGACAAGGCCGATGTCCGGCGAGGCGATTTGCGTCAGCCTTTTGATTTCGCCGCGCGTGTTGGTGCCCATTTCAAGGACGGCCACATCGTGCCGGTCCGTCAGCCGGAAAAGCGTCTGCGGAAGGCCGATCAGATTGTTCAGGTTCCCCTCCGTGTGGAGAACCGTTTTTTCCTGCCGCAGAATCGAGGACAGCATTTCACGGGTGGTGGTCTTTCCCGACGACCCGGTCAGCGCGATGACGGGAATGGAAAAGCGCAGCCGGTGCGCGTGGGCCAGATCTCCCAGCGCCCGCAGCGTGTCCTTCGCTTCAACCACGCCGACCCGCTGATGGATCGTTTCCGCATTGATGTTGCCTGCATCGGCCACCAGGACGCAGTCGGCTCCTTCTTCCACGGCCTTTGCAACAAAGGTGTGTCCGTCAAAATTCTCCCCGGCAAGGGCGACAAAAAGATTGCCGGGACGGATCTGTCTGGAATCGGTGGAAATCCCGTAAACGGTTTGATCGCCGTCTCCCGCCGCCAGGCGTCCGCCGGTCGCTTCCACCACCTCGGCCAGCGAAAACGCCGGAGACATCCGCCCCGAAAACTTCAACCGCAAAGCCTTTGCGGCAACCAGCCTATCGTCAAACGGCACTTTTTTCGTTCCCAGAATCTGATAATCTTCATGGCCTTTGCCGGCAATCAGGATGATGTCCTGCGGTTCGGCAATCCGGACGGCGGCTTCGATTGCGGCTCTCCGGTCGGCCAGCACCGCATAGGCATGCAGGGCGGCGTCAAATTCCAGGCACTCCGGCGATACATTTCTTGTTTTCTCCCCGTCGATCCCCGCTTCAATTTCACGGATAATCTCCAGTGGATCTTCACGCCTGGGATTGTCGGACGTGACAATCGTCAGGTCGCTCCAGGTCGTCGCGATGTCTCCCATCATCGGCCTTTTGGCGCGGTCGCGATTGCCGCCGCAGCCGAAAACCGTCAGGATTCTTTTTTGCTTCAACCCGTGCAGATTCCGAAGCACCTGCTCCAGGGCATCCGGCTTGTGGGCGTAATCGACAAAAACATGAACGCCACCCGAAGGAACGACCCTTTCCAGGCGGCCGGGAACAAAAGACAGGTTTTGAATGCCTGCCGCAATGTCCTGAGGCCCCGCCCCCAGAACCGACGCGGCGGCGGATGCGGCCAGAATATTGGACAGGTTGAATGCGCCGATCAGCCCGGAGGACACCGGTATTTTTTTCCCGTTCAGACGGATGTCCGCCTGAATGCCGCGCAGCGAAACGACTGCGTTCTCCACGCTCACCCCGCCGGCATTTTCCAGACCGTAGGACAGAGCCGGAACGGAAATTTCGCCGATCAGCCGGCGCCCCCGGGGATCGTCCACGTTAATCACGGCTTTACACGGAAGGTTTTTCCGGCTTTGGGGCAACAGCTCGGCAAACAACCTTTTTTTTGCCCGGAAATAGTCTTCCATGTCTTTGTGGTAGTCCAGATGCTCCGGGCTGAGATTGGTAAAAACAGCCAGGTCAAAGTCGCAGTCGTCAACCCTCTTCAGATCCAGCGCGTGCGACGAGATCTCGGCAATCACATGCGTGACACCGGCGCCCGCCATCTCGCTCAGAATTCTCTGCATGTCATAAGATTCCGGTGTCGTGTTCGGAGCGGGAAAGGATTTGCCGTTGTAGCGGTAATTGATGGTTCCCAGAACGCCGCAGCGAAAACCGGCGGCCGTCAGAATGGATTCCAGCAGATAGGACACGGTGGTCTTCCCGCTGGTCCCCGTGATGCCGATCAGCGTCAGTCGGGAGGATGGGTCGCCAAAATAATTTTTTGCGAGCGTGCCCAGCGCGCGGCGGCTGTCGGATACTTGAATGGCCGTGACCCCGTCGGGAACCTCGATGTCTTTCTGATGAACAACAAAACGCGCGCCCCGCTCGATGGCCCGGCCGATAAAATGGTGGCCGTCAAAGGCAAGGCCCGGAATCGCGACAAAGAGCGACCCCGGGCCGCACGCCTCTGCGACATAGCAAATCGATGAAACATCGCCTTCCGGATCCGTTTCCGTCCGGACCGTCCGAACTCCCTGCAGTAATTGACGAAGCTTCATCATCCCTCAGTTCTTCATCTCAAAAAAAACTTTGCACAGCCGATCCTCGCCCAGATCCGAACCGGGCGCGGGAACCTGCTTGGTCGCCCAGCCGTTGCCGGATACCCGAAGCTCTATCGACCGGGACCTCGCCATTTTCAACGCCTCGCGAAGGGTCAATCCTTTAAAATCCGGCATGCGGGATTCATCGTCGATCTCATTGCCCTCAGCCGCCAAATCCTCCATCAGGGAAGCATCCGCCGAAACCAACTGCAGATCATGGACCGGTTGGGGTTCAAACGCCGGTGTTTCGCGAATGTTCGTCTTGAAGCAGTTGAGAATCTGCTCGCCGATGTTTTTAAACACCGGGGCAGCGGCCACGCCCCCCCATTTGTCTCGCTGCGGTTCATCCAGCATGACCAGAATCACCACCTGCGGATTATCCGAGGGGAAAAATCCGATAAACGACGTCCGCACCTTCTCCGAGGAGTAAGCGCCCCGCTTAAAATCATATTTTTGCGCTGTCCCGGTTTTTCCGGCTACGGCGACATTCATAATATGGGCTCTCTTTCCCGTGCCGTCTTCGGCTCCGACCACATCGGTCAGCATGATTGCCATGCGCCTGGCCGTATCGGGAGAAAGCACCCGGTGCACGGTCTCCGGAGCGAACATCTTGACGGGCTGGTTGTTTTTATCGGTGAACCCTTTCACGACATAGGGTTTCATGAGAACGCCTCCGTTGGCAATCGACGACAGCGCGGTGATGAGCTGAATGGCGGTGACCGAAATGCCCTGCCCGAAGCCGATGTTGGTCGTATCCACCCTCGTCCAGCTCCTGACGGGCCGCAAGACACCCGCTGCCTCGCCCGCTAAATCAATTCCCGTCCGGGAACCGAACCCGAATTTTTTAATGTACGAATAAAACTTTTCCCGGCCGAGCTTCTCCGCGATTTTCGCGGAGCCGATATTGCTGGAGTACTTAAGGATGTCCCGCACGGCCAGATAACCATGCTTCTTGTGATTGGCTTCCCGAATCACCCGATTGGCGACCTGATAATGCCCGTTCTCACAGTAAAAACGGTCCGACTCTTTGACGACCTTTTCTTCCAGGGCGGCGGCGACCAGAAAGGGCTTAAAAGTGGACCCGGGATCAAAGGAATCGGTGATGGCGCGGTTTCGCCAGGCCTCCGACGTCAGCCCTTTGATGTTGTTGGGATTGAATCCTTTTTCATTGGCCATCGCCAGAATCTCTCCCGTTTTCGGGTCCATGACAATCACGACGCCGCCTTTCGCTCCCTTCTCCAAAACGGCTTCCTTCAGATGCGTCTCCGCCAGATACTGGATTCGGCTGTCAATGGTCAGCACCAGATTGGCGCTCCCGCTTTTGGCGGAAGGATTATGTTCGACGTGCACAAAGAGTTTTTTGCCCTTGGCGTCCCTGGCCCAGGTCAGTTTTTCCGGCGTTCCCCGCAAATAGGTCTCATATTTTTTTTCCAGTCCCTCCAGTCCCTCGGCGTCAAAGCCGGAAAACCCGATCAAATGCGCCGCCAACTGTCCGTTCGGATAAAAACGCTTCGGTTCCTTGATTAGAAAAATTCCTTCCAGGTTTGCGGATTCAACCATCAGCGCCTGCTGGGAAGAAATTTTTCTGGCCAGCCAGCAGAAGCTCTTCGGCTCCGAAATCTTTTTCAGCACGGCCGACGAATCCAGATTCAAAATGGAAGCAATCTCCCGGGACACTTTCGTCCGATCACTGATCCTTGTCGGGTCCGCGCATACGGAGTCTGCCAGCACCGACATGGCCAGTTTTTCGCCGTTGCGGTCATAAATCATGCCTCTTTCGGAATGAATGGGAATCGTGGTGATGTGCTGGCGAACGGCCAGTTGCTTCAATTTCTCACCGGACAAAACCTGCAGCTGAAAAGCGCGGGACAACAGTGCGATGAACAGAATCAAAAAAATCGCCAAAATGCTGGCCAGCCGGAATTTCAGCCATTTTTTTGAGTCTGCCGCCATGGTCACTTCCTTGTTTGCCTTAAAACAATCACCTGATCCGCCGTGGGATAGGTCATCTGCAGCTCCGTCCGGGCAATGTCTTCAATTCTCTGCGGCGATTTGAGCATCGCCAGTTCCAGCTTCAATCTTTTCTGTTCTTCCAGTAAATTTTCTTTGGCGTTCAATGCCGCGGCAACATCATATTCCATTTGGGTCATCCGGATGTGTGAACCGACATAGATTACCGCGACAAACATGATGACCAGCGCCACGACGATAAAGGTCGGATACTTCACGCCGAAGGAAGCGGCTTCGGCTTCCTTCAGGGGCCGACCCTGTGCAATAGCCTGTGTTCCTGCTGTCTGCGCCATCTTAAAGCCTCTCTGCCACGCGCAATTTTGCGCTGCGGGCCCGCGGGTTTCTCCGGATTTCCTCCGGAGAAGGCGTCACCGCTTTGCGGGTTAAAACTTTTACAACGGCCTGTTTGTGACAGATACAGTAGGGAATATCTTTGGGGCAGACACAGGCCGCCGCCAGGTCAAGAAAGGTATGCTTCACGATCCGGTCCTCCAGGGAGTGAAACGAAATCACCCCCAGGCGGCCGCCGGCCGAAAGGGCGGCGACGGCGGCTTCAATGCCCGGAACAATGACCTCCAGTTCGCGGTTGACGGCAATCCGGATCGCCTGAAAAGTTCGCGTGGCGGGATGAATTTTCTGATGCTTCATGCTTTGCGGCATCACCTGCACGATCAGCTGCGCCAGTTCCGCCGTGGTTTCGATCGGCGAAGCCTGCCTTCTTCTGACGATTGCCCTGGCGATTCTCGCAGCCATCTTTTCTTCTCCGTACAACCGGATCACCTTTTCCAGTTCGGACGGTGTGAAACTATTGACAATGTCATAAGCGCGAAGCGTTTCATCCCGGTCCATTCGCATATCCAGCGGCGCCGACTGGCCAAAACTGAACCCTCTGTGCGCCGCATCCAGTTGATGAGAGGAAACCCCCAAATCCAAAATCACACCGTCTACTTTTTCAATGTCGAGCCCGCCCAGCACAGAGGCCAGATCGGCAAAGTTCCCCTTGACGAGCGTGACGCGCGATTGAAAAGGTTCCAGCCTTTGCCGCGCGGCCAGGATCGCTTCCGCATCCCGGTCGATCCCGATCAGGCGCGCCCGGGTGTTCTCCAGGATCGCGAGGGCGTGCCCTCCCCCGCCAATCGTGCCGTCCACATAGACGCCGGTTTTATTTCCCGCCAGCCAGGACAGCACTTCCTCTCGCATCACCGGCTCATGAGCAAAACCGGTCATCATGGTCATATCCCCAGATCAGCCATGTAGTCGCTGAACTGGTTGATTTCTCCGCCGGCTTTTTTCATCTCCGCTTCAAACCGGTCTTTGGACCAGATCTCGATCACCCGGATCATTCCGGCCAGAATAATTTCTTTTTCCAGATTGGCATATTCGCGAAGCGCGGGAGGGATCAGCACACGGCCCTGATTATCGAGGATGCAATCCACCGCCCCCGACATGAAAAAGCGCTGAAACGAACGCACTTCCTTGCGAAGGATGGATTGATGCGATATTTTTTCCTCGATGATGCGCCATTCGTCAAAAGGAAAAACCATCAGGTATCCATCCCAGTTGGTAATGACCATGCGGTTGTCATACTTATCCGCAAACAATTCTCGAAACCGGGACGGGAAAATAATTCTTCCCTTTTCGTCGATAGTGTGGTGATATTGCCCACGAAATACGGACATCACGTCCTCCCCTCCACAATAAGCCACTTTGCTCCACTGGCCCGACTATAAAGAGGGAAAATTGCTTTGTCAAGCAAAAAGTGAATCTTTTTTGATAATCGAATAATTGAATATCACTGAGAAAATGGGGGAACATGCGCGTTGAAGCCTGCCGGTGTGCAAAATAAACCGTCCCGGGCCACAGCGGAAGAAAATGCAACCCCCTCAAACGCAGAAGAAGCAAAACCTGAATTTTAATAATAATATTAATTATATTGTGAAGATAGCCACAGATGGACGTCTGCTACCGGATGGATTCGTCCGTCTTTTCTTCGCGGTTCGTCATATTGCGAAAACGGATGGTTGCGTCATTGTGGGCCATGAGCGACGACGAAAAGAAGTGGGTGCCGTCCCCCTTGGATACAAAATAGAGATAATCCACCTTTGCGGGTTGAAGAACCGCCTGAAAAGAATCCAGCCCCGGACTGGCAATGGGCCCGGGCGGCAAACCGCGAATCAGATAGGTATTGTATGGGGATTCCCGTTTATAATGGGATCTCTTCACCTTTCCCTTGAAATTCTTGAGGTCGTAAACCGCCGTCGGATCACACTGGAGCGGCATCCCTTTTTTCAAACGATTGTAGAAAACGGCCGCAATCAGCGGCTTTTCCGCAGCATATCCGGATTCTTTTCCCACCAGCGACGCAAAGGTCACAAACTGATTGGCATTCAGGCCTTTTTGCTCGGCCTGACGGATCATTTCCGGCGAGACCCTGCTCCGGAATCGTTCCACCATGATGCGCATGATCTGCCGCGTGGTCATGGATCGATCCAGAAAATACGTATCGGGAAAGAGATACCCTTCCACTGAAGAACCCGGAATGCTCAGGGAGGATAAGAATTCCTCATTTTGCGACAAGGCAAAAAAATCCTTTTCGTTGATTAATTTGTATTCCATGAGACGCGAGGCAACCTGCGGAAGCGAACTGTCTTCGTAAATGGTTACACGATATTTTTTGATGTCTCCATGAAGAAGCTTGTCCACCAGCTCGGAAGGAGAAATCGTTGCGGCAAATTCATACTCCCCGGCACGAACCGATCGGGCCCCTCCTTTCACCGTAACCAGAACATGAAACAGGAACCGGTTTTGAACCAGATCGGCGCCATGGAGGTTCTGGATGACTTTCATCAAACTGGTGCCGGTCGGAATATCCACCACAACGGTTTTTTCTTTCGCCGAATGAATCGGCGTTACGGCATAGATGAACAGGAAGGCGCCAAACACCACGGCCACAATGACCGGAAAAGATAAAATGTAGAATATCATTTTGCTTCTTTTTGATTTCATGAGCCATTCCATCCGCCAAACAACAGCGCAGCCGGCAGGCGAAATCCGGTGTTCTTACCCTTGTTCGCCTTTGCCGGCGTGGTCCAGATAATTTTGCAGAATCAGACAGGCCGCCAGTTGATCGACCTTTTCTTTCCTTTTCCGCCAGCGGACGCCGGCGGTCCGCAGAATGTCTTCCGCCTCTTTTGTGGTCAGGGTTTCAGGCCATTTCATCACCGGCAGCAGGCAGGTTTCAGTCAGCCATCGGGCAAACCGGTTGACTTTTTCACATTGAATGCCTTCCGAGCCGTTGATGCGCAGCGGATAGCCGATGACAATTTTCTGAACCGAGTAATCGAGGATGCACCGACGTAATATTTCCAAATCATTTTTCCTGGTTTTGCGAATCAGCGTGGGCAGCCCCTGGGCCGTCAGGCCCAACTCGTCGCTGACGGCCAAACCGATTCGCTTTTCACCATAATCCACACCCAGAATGCGCAAAGATCACCTCTTGCTTGTTTTTCTAACAATTCCGCATTGCATTTTCAAGCAGTAAATCATGATCGTTCCGAAGGCACGGTTGCCTGTATAAATATCAGGTTGTTAAAATGATGGGAGTTTGTTATTTGAAGCTATCTTGAACAGCAAACCAGCGGGAAGAAACATGCAACATTTCGTTTTGGGAACAGCCGGCCACGTAGATCACGGAAAGACATCGCTGATCAAGGCCCTCACGGGCGTTGACACCGACCGTCTCAAGGAGGAAAAGGAAAGGGGCATTACCATCGAGCTGGGATTTGCCTCTCTTTCGCTTCCCTCCGGCCACACCCTGGGCATCGTCGATGTTCCGGGGCATGAAAAGTTCATCCGGAATATGGTGGCCGGTGCGGCGGGCATCGATCTGGTTTTGATGGTCATCGCCGCGGATGAAGGCGTCATGCCGCAAACGAAGGAGCATCTGCAGATCTGCTCGCTTCTGGGCATTACAACGGGCCTGGTGGCCCTCACCAAAATCGACCTGGTGGAAAAAGACTGGCTGGATCTGGTGCGCTCAGAAATCGCCGACTATCTGCAGGACACATTTCTTGCCGGCGCCCCCATTGTGCCCGTTTCAGCATCCCAAAAACAGGGCATCCCTGAGTTGCTTGGGGAAATCGACAAAACCGTATGCCAATTGCAGGAGAAAACCGACGACGGCATCTTCCGTTTGCCGGTTGACCGGATTTTTACGATGAAAGGCTTTGGCACTGTCGTCACCGGCACGTTGATTTCCGATAAAATCAGCGTCGGGGAAGAGGTTCAGATCCTGCCGGAAAATATTCTCGCCCGCATTCGGGGCATTCAGGTGCACAACCAGGCCACGGAAGAAGCCTTTTCCGGACAGCGCACCGCGCTGAATCTTCAGGGAATTGAAAAATCAACGCTTGAACGGGGCAATGTTCTGGTTCGGCCCGAGACCGTCTGGCCCACCCGGAGACTGGATGTGTTTTTTCAATACCTGGCCTCCAATGCCCGAAAACTGAAAAACCGTTCCCTGGTGCGTCTGCACACCGGCACGGCAGAAATCATGACGCGAATGGTTCTTCTGGACGCCGATGAACTTTCTCCCGGCGACCCATCCTTCGCCCAGCTGATTCTGGCGGATGAAGACGTGGTGGTGGGAGGGGATCATTTCGTGCTGCGCAGCTACTCCCCCGTAACCACCATCGGCGGCGGTCGGATTCTCGACCCGCAGCCCGGCAAGCACAAAAGGAAAAACAAAAAGATACTGGATGACTTGAAAATCCTGCAAAGCGGCGCTTTGCAGGACAAAATTTCCGTTCTGCTGGTTCGCGCCGGTTTCATCGGCATCTCGATCCGCTCCCTCGCTTTTCGTTTGGGCGTGTCCGTCAAAATAATCCGGGAAGCGCTGGAAAAATTATTTTCCGACCGCCGGGCCATCCTGCTTCCGGGCGACAACACCACGGCGCTTTCCGCCGACCTGTGCGCTCATCTGGAGGAGCGTTTGATGAAAAGCCTCGCGGACTATCACGCACACCATCCCTTAAAGGAAGGCATCTCCAAGGAAGAGCTCAAGGCGGCGCTTCCGGATGCGGTATCCGGAAAACTTTTCAATATGGTGATTGCCCGTCTCGCCAAAAAAGAATGGATTGCCAGCGACAAGGACAATGTAAGGCTGGCGTCCCATCGTGTGCGGCTGGCGGGGGAAGAAGATGCGTTGCGGCAAGCCATCGCATCGGTCTATCTTCAGGCCGGGCTGACGCCGCCTTCCCTTTCCGATGTGATGGCCCGATATAAGGATCAAAAGGTGATGGCGCAAAATATCGTCAAGCTGATGATCAAAGACGGCGAGCTTATGAAAATCAACGAAGAACTGTGCTTTGCACGTACAGCGCTGGATAAATTGCGCGAGGACTACAAGGCACAGCTTGTCCGGGACGGTCAGGCCACACCCGCAACGTTCAAGGATTTAACCGGACTGTCGCGCAAATACATCATCCCGCTCATGGAATATTTTGACGTCAGCAAACTGACGGTTCGTGTAGAAGACCACCGGATCCTGCGGGAAAAACCTTAAGCTCCATTTTTCAGAAAGGCGGTTCATTTGAAAACCAAAGACATCTATCTTCAGGACATTCGACCCGGCGACAAAATTGCCTCTTCATTTCTGGTTGCGGAGAAGAGCATGGCCTTTTCCCAGAAAGGATCCGCGTATCTGAACGTCCGGCTCAAAGACAAGACGGGGGAAATCGACGGCAAGGTTTGGGACAACGCCGTGGCGCTGGACCGGGTCTTTAAGAAAGGCGACATCATTTTCATTGAAGGCCGCGCTCAGAGCTACCGAAATGCCGTCCAGATTTCCATCCTCACGGCCAAACCCTGCGACCGGGAGGACATCCATCCGTCGGATTACCTGCCGGTCAGCAAACTGAATACCGAGGCGATGTTTGAAGATCTCCTCGCATATGTCGACACGATCTCTTCCGAGCCTTTGAAAAAGCTGCTGGGCGCTTTTCTGAACCATGAGGGAACGGCCGAACTTTTCCGCCGGGCGCCCGCGGCCAAAGGGTTTCACCACATCTATCTGGGCGGCCTGCTGGAGCATACGCTTTCCGTAGTGCGCCTGCTGGACCGCGCCGCGGAGCATTATCCTCAATTGAACCGGGATTTGCTGATCGCGGGGGGCATCCTGCACGACATCGGCAAAATTTATGAATTTTCCTACGACGGGCTCATTGAATACAGCGACGAAGGCCGGATGATCGGTCACCTGGTGATGGGCGTGGAAATGATCAATCAAAAAATGGCGGCAATGGACAACTTCCCCGCGAGGCTCGCGCTGGAACTGCGCCATATCATCTTGAGCCATCACGGCGAATTTGAATTCGGCTCGCCCAAACGCCCGAAAACCAGGGAAGCGCTGGTCATACACTTCATGGATGATCTGGACGCCAAACTCAACGCGTTTGATAGTTTTGTCGAGGCCGACGCCGCCAATGCCGGCTCGGAATGGACTGCTTACAACCGTTTTTTTGAGCGCTATCTGTACAAAGGAAAGTAGGGAATACCGCCTGGGCGCCGCCGTCAGGCAGAAAGAGGGCTTTCCCCTCACGGCAAAAGCCCTCTGTAACAAACACGGCAAAGAAACCTTGATTTTCTGTTTGCTGCTTTACTGCTTTTTCAGTGAGGCAAGCGTCGCTTCCAGGTGTTTCTGCGCAATTTTGCCGGGTACGACGGCTCTGGGGGTTTCACCGAACGCATCGACATTGTTCAATTCGGCCATGACGCTTCGAAAACCGGAATCAAAAGAAAATCTCCGGATATGCTGATTAAAATTCGTCCCCTTGCCGTATTTCGCAACAAAAGACGCAGCCTGTTCGGTGATGAGAATGCCGTTGGCGGGGTCTCCGTCCTGGTCAAGCGTCTGCAGCAGTACACAAATATTCACCACCCGCTGGTCGGAGGCATCCTTGGCATCGGGCACAAGATCCAGCACCGTGACCACCGGCTTTCCCGCCGCGGACCCCAGCGCCAGTTCGCCCACGGAAAACGCAACCGTTTCCCCCGGTTTGTACTCGAAAACGCCGTCCGCTTTCGTGACGCCTTTGAGCGACGGGGTCGCGTAGGTAATCCCGCCCACCGGACCATCCATAAAAACACCTTTTAAAGCCGGCGGTGCGCTGCTTACACTGCTGCCGAGGGAGCCGCAGCCGACAACCAGCATAGCCAGAAAAATTCCTGAAACCGACAAGATAAAACAACGCATCAGAAAATTTGCTTTCTTCATCATGCTACTCCTCTCTTCAATTTTTAAATTTGTTTTCTCATAATATACACGGATCGGATTGTCAATGACTTAAAAAACTTTTCCCGGCAATCCCCCGCGATCATCGGCGCCTGGCGGTTTGCGCAATCTGCAGCCGCCGGGCTTCAGGCAGCAGGCATCCAGCCGTGCAGATTTCCGAACAATTCCCGTCGCATGGCTCAACATGAATCGTCACCTCTGCTGCGGGATATTGAACCGTCATGGCATACTTCAACTCCCGGGCAATCCCGTGGGATGCCTCCACCGTCATTTGAGGATCCACCTTGATATGAAATTCAATAAAACGAAAATGACCGGCCTTGCGCGTCTTTAACTGATGATAACCGTGAATTTCCGGTTGGCGGCCGGCAATCGCGCCGCGGATCCATGCCTCTTCTTCCGGAGGCAATTTGACGTCCATCAGATCGCCGATGGCCCTGACGCTCAGATCGTAAGCCGCTTTTAAAATCAACCCCGCGACAAAGATGGCCGCGACCGGATCAAGCCAGTGAATGCGCGGATCGGCAAAAAAGAAATGACTGATCCAGATGATGGCCAGGCTGACCATTACGCCCACCGACGTATAAACATCGGTCCGCAAATGCCAGGCGTCCGCCGTGAGCGCGAGGGAATCCGCTTCTTTGCCCACCGCGAAAAGCCGCCGGGAAACCAAATAATTGATAACGGCGGACAAAAACATCACCGCAACGCCCCAGCCGGGCGATTCCACGACCTGCGCGGACGTCAGTTTGCGGACGGATTCGAAAATGATCCAGAAGGCCGCAATAAAAATCAAAGCCGCCTCGATGAAACCGGAAATGCTTTCGACTTTGCCGTGGCCGAAGGGATGGAAATCGTCGGCCGGAAGATGTGAGGTCTTGACGGAAAAAAGGGCGATGGCCGCCGCCAGCAGATCCATCCCGGAATGAATCGCCTCGGATAAAATGGCAACGGAGCCAATCAGCAAGCCGACCGCGGCTTTGAAGATCACCAGGACGGCATTGGAGGCGACAGAAAGCATCGCCACCCGTTCTTTGCGCTGCTGGATGGACGCCAATGGAAAATCCCCCTGTTTCATTTTTTTTGAGCATATCACGACGGCCGGGGAATATCCCATTTTTTTGCTCCGGGCAACAAGGGGAATCTCTTTCCAGCGGGGAAAAATTGTGATACGCATCCGCCGAAAAGAGTGACTGACATCATGCGTAAAAAATTTTTTTCCCGGTTCCCCGACGGATCTTCCCGAAACTGGCAGGATTGGCGCTGGCAATTGCGCCGTCGTGCGACATCTCTGCCCGCTTTGACCCGCATTCTGGAAACGCCGCCGCGCGGCGGGAAACCGCTGGAACGCTTGATATCCCGCTATCCCATGGCTGTTACGCCTTACTACCTGTCCCTTCTGAACCCCGACGATGAAAACGACCCCCTGTCTGTGCAATGCGTGCCGGATTTCAGGGAGCTGTCCTTCTCGGCCGGCCTTACGGACGACCCGCTCGGCGAAGATCTCTCCATGCCCGTTCCGAACCTGATTCAGCGCTATCCCGACCGCGTGCTGGCCATCGTCACACACCGGTGCGCCACCTACTGCCGGCATTGCAACCGTAAACGTTTCTGGAGGGTTCCTGAAGCCGGTTCCTTAAAAAGCCGCCTGGCCCCCATGGTCCGCTTTGTATCGGAAACGCCCCGTGTGCGTGAAGTCATCCTCTCCGGCGGCGACCCGCTGATGTTTGACGATGCCTCTCTGGAAATGATCCTGTCCTCGTTTGCGTCCATACCGCACGTCGAGGTGCTGCGCATCGGCAGCCGCGCCCCCGTGGTCCTGCCGATGAGAATCACGGGAAATCTCTGCCGGATTCTGAAGCGGCACCGGCCGTTATGGTTCAACACCCAGTTCAACCACCCCGCGGAGATCACCCCGGATGCCGCGCGGGCCTGCAACCGGATCCAGGAGGCGGGAATTCCGGTTTCCAATCAGTCGGTTCTGCTCCAGGGCGTCAACGACTCGCCGGAGGTTATGCAAAGCCTGCTGAACGGATTGCAGAAAATATCGGTTCGTCCTTATTATCTTTTCCACTGCGAACCCGCGCGGGGCTGCGGCCATTTCCGCACGGACATCAGGAAGGGGCTGAAGCTCATGGAAAAGCTTCGTCAACGCTGCTCGGGTCTCGCGCTTCCGCAATACGTGGCCGATCTGCCCGGGCAGGAGGGGAAAGTCCCCCTTTGGCCCCTGTCGCGGCCGATCCAAAATGCCTTGCGAAAACATCAAGATTTTTTTGACAATTTTGAAGAATTGGATTAGGAAGAGCGCGAATATATTGCTTCAGAGCCGTCAACGAAGGAGAAGGAATTTTTATGTACACCGCCAGTGATTTGAGAAAAGGCCTGCGCCTGAAAATCGACAACGATCCCTACGTAATCACCGAATTCAACTTTGTCAAACCCGGGAAGGGACAGGCGCTATACCGATGCAAATTAAAGAACATGCTCACCGGAAGCCAGTTTGAACGGACCTTCCGCTCCGTCGATATGTTTGAGCCGGCCGATCTGCGCGAAAAGAAAATGCAGTATCTGTACAAAGAAGGAGACAAATTCTGCTTCATGGACAACGAGACCTTTGAACAGGTCTATCTGACCGAGGGGCAGGTCGGAGACGCCGTGAACTTTCTGCTCGACAATATAGAAGTTGAAATCCTGCTCTTTGAAGACCGTCCCATCGGCATCAGCCTGCCCAATTTTGTCGAGCTGATCGTTACCGAAGCCGAACCGTGGGCCAAGGGAGACACGGTGTCCGGCGCAACCAAACCCGTCAAGGTGCAAACCGGCTGCACGATTCTGGTGCCGACCTTCGTCAGCGAAGGCGAAAAAATCCGCATTGACACGCGAACGGGAGAATATCTGACGCGGGTCAAAGGCTAGCCGCTTTGAGCACACTCCGGCAGGACGACCTATTTCACCTCGCTCGCAAGTCGCAGGCCCTGCAACTGCGCGCCGGATTTATCGAACATCTTCGCCGCTTCTTTATTCAACAAGGCTTTCTGGAAATCGAAACCCCTCTGCGCATCCCCTCGCCAGCGCCGGAAGAGCATATTGAACCCCTTCCATCCGGAAGCTGGTTTTTACAGACCTCCCCCGAGATTTGCATGAAAAGACTTTTGGCCGCCGGTTATCCCCGAATCTTCCAGTTCTGTAAATGTTTTCGCGCCGGCGAAAGAGGCAACCGGCACCTGCCGGAATTTTCGATGCTCGAGTGGTACGTCCTGCAGTACGACTACCGGCAACTCATGGACCAGTGCGAAGATCTTCTCATATCCGCCTGTCAGGCGATGGGACATTCCGGAAAGGTCATCTGGCAGAATAAAACCATCCGCCTGTCGCCGCCCTGGGAAAGAATCACCGTGGCGGACGCTTTTTCCCGATACGCGCCCGTCAGCCTGCAAAACGCGCTGGCCGGCGACCGCTTTGACGAGGTGTTGGTTGAGCATGTCGAACCGAACCTCGGCAATGACCATCCAACGTTCCTTTTTGATTATCCGGCGCAAATGGCCTCTTTGGCTAAAATCAAAAAAGACGATTCAACCGTCGCGGAGCGCTTTGAGCTTTACATCGGGGGCATGGAAATCGCCAACGGCTTTTCGGAATTGACCGACGCCCGGGAGCAGAGACGCCGCTTTGAAGAAGCCCTGGAGGCGCGGGCGGCAAAGGATCAGGCCCGCTATGCCATGCCGGAGCCGTTTCTGGCGTCTCTGGAAAACCTGCCGCCCTGCGCCGGCATCGCGCTGGGCCTGGATAGGATGATCATGATTCTGGCCGATACGGCGAACATCGATGATGTCATTGCCTTTCCACCTGAAACACTGTAACCGCAAAAAGACACACAAGAAAAAGATCTATTGACAAGCCTTTTTTTTTCCTTTAGGTTACTCGGCAAACACAGACAAAATAATGGGGCAATAAAGCAAATGATTCTGGAGATTTAGACATGGAAAGTAATTTTCACGGTTCTCTGCTGGGCATGATTTTAGACGCAGGTTTGATGGTTAAATTTGTGTTGCTGATCCTGCTGGTTTTTTCCATCATTTCCTGGACGATCATTTTTATCAAACTTCGCTCCTATCGCCGGATCCGCCTGGAAAACGAGGCTTTCAATTCCGATTATCAGAACAGCACGAAACTTTCCGATCTTCTTCCGGCCTCCAGGAAGTATCCCTTCTCCACCATGGCTGAAGTTTTCCGTGCCGGCTACACGGAAATGACCAAAACGAACCGGCTCTCCCGGGATGCGGCGCGGCCCGAGGAAATCAGCCTGTCCTCTCTGGACAACGTGGAGCGCGCCCTTAACCGCGCCTCCAGCACCGAAATGACCAAACTGGAGTCCGCACTGGGATTTCTGGCCACAACCGGTTCGGCCAGTCCCTTCATCGGATTGTTCGGAACCGTCTGGGGAATCATGGAAACCTTCAAATCCATCGGCGCGAGAGGTTCGGCGACGCTGGCCGTTGTCGCCCCCGGCATCTCGGAAGCGCTGATTGCGACGGCCGCAGGCCTTGCCGCGGCCATTCCCGCCGTCATTTTCTACAACTACTTTCTAAACAAATCCAGAACGATGGTGCAGGAAATGGATAATTTCGCGGATGAATTTCTAAACATCGTCGAACGTTATCTGATCCGTAAATAAACGATATCGGGTGAAACGGAATGCGGCAGGCGCGAAGAAGAGAATCTGAAAAGAAATCGATGGCGGAAATCAACGTCACGCCGCTCGTTGACGTGATGCTGGTGCTGCTGATCATCTTCATGGTGACCGCGCCGATGCTTTCCATGGGCATTGATGTCAATCTGCCGCGCGTCAAATCAAAAAGCATCGACCTCGCCGAAGAAAAGCTGATCCTGAGCATCAATGAGAACCGGGAAATCTTCCTCAACAAAACCAGGCTGCCGGTTCAGAATCTGAACGCAAAGCTGGCGGCCATTTTCGCCGAGCGTGTTGACCGGGAAGTCTTCCTGCGCGCCGACAAAAACGTTCCCTACGGCTTCGTGGTGGAAGTCATGTCTGAAATACGCAAAGCGGGCGTCGATAAACTCGGCATGATCACCGAGCCTCCCGGGGATTCAAAATGATGTCCCGGATGACCGGCAAAAAGTATTTCGGCAAAAACAGCAGCCCCGGCAATATGTTTTTGGCCTCTCTGTTTCTGCACCTGATGGTCATCGCCGCCGTTTTCGCAACCGTACCCGGCTCGTCCAGGCAGATGACTTTCGGAGCGCCTTATTCCGTGGCGCTGGTCGGACCCGACGTCCTTGAATCCGGTCATCAGGATGTCCCGGAGCCAAAGAGCCTTCTTCAGGCAGGGGCTTCGACCGGCCCCGTCATTCTGAAGCGCGACATCGGAGCCTCGCCGTCTTCGTTCGTCATGAAAAAAGACGACAGCGGCAGACCGGACATAGAAAAAGCCATTCGCGCCATTCAACAGAAGGAAACGGCCACGGCGCAAAACAAAGATTCGCAGGCGGCTTCAACCGCCCAAAGAGCCGCTGCCGCCTCGCCGGAATATTCATCGCAACTGAACGAATACAGCCGTCTGGTCTGGTCCAAGGTAAAAAGAAACTGGTCGCTTCCCGCCGCCCTGATGCCCAAAAAAAACGTGGAAGCCGTGATCGAAGTGCGAATTGCCCAAAGCGGCGTGGTGGAGCATATCGGCTTTGAAAAACGCTCGGGCAACAGCTACTTTGATGAATCCGCTCTTCGTGCGGTTAAAAAATCAACCCCCTTCCCACCGCTTGGCGGATGGGCGTCCGGCCGCTTTGTTGAAATCGGCATTCGGTTTCATTCCGCGGAACTGCGCTGACGCATCCGCCGTAAAGGACCCTGTTCATGGATAGAAAATATTGCCTGGGTATAGGATTGCTTCTTGTTCTTGTTTGGGTTTTCAGCGCGGCCGACAAGGCTGCGGCCAAAGTCTATATCGACATCGACGCGCCTGGATTTCAGCAATTTCCCGTTGCCGTTTGCGATTTTCAGATCAAAAAAGCGGGGACAGGCGACCCCTCACAAGAATCTGTCGACCTTTCCGACAGTGTTCGGCGCTATCTCGATCTGACGGGAATCTTTCGCGTCCTGGATAAAAAAAGCTTTCTGGAAGGCGTTGAGCCGGGATCGCCGGAAATCATTCGCTTTTCCGACTGGTCGGTGATCGGCGCCGATTTTTTGCTGCGGGGCGATCTGACGTTCAGGGGAACGGACGTTTTCGCGGAGGGCCGCCTGTATGACGTGACGCGCGGTCAGATGCTTTTCGAAAAGAAATATTCAGGCACAAGCGGCGGCCTGCAATCCGTAGGGCTCTCCATCGCCTCGGACATCCTTCTGGCGTTGACCGGTGATCCGGGGGATTTTCACACCAAAATAGCTTTTGTGATCAAAAAGAAATCGGGCGCCGATATTTTCACCATGAACTATGACGCATCCGATCTAAAAAATCTGACGAATGACCGCAGCATCGCCGCCGCGCCCCGCTGGTCGCCGGATGGCCGGTATTTTGCTTATACATCCTACAAAAACGGCCGGCCCATGGTTTTTCTGCGCCACCTGAAAACCGGGAAGGAAAAAATCATTGCTTCTTTTTCAGGCCTCAATCTGTGCGGCTCCTTCTCGCCGGACAGCAAAAAAATATTGCTGACGCTGAGCAAGGACGGCAATGAGGAAATTTACGCTCTGGACATTGAAACGATGAAGCTCAGGCGGCTGACGCACAGTTTTTCCATCGATGTTTCTCCCGCCTGGTCGCCGGACGGAAGAAAGATCGCTTTTGTATCCAACCGCTCCGGCTCCCCGCAAATCTTCGTCATGGACGCGGACGGAAACAACGTGAAGCGGATCACCTTTGAAGGCAACTACAACACCTCTCCCTCCTGGTCTCCCCGCGGAGGAAGAATCGCCTATGAAGGACTGATCAACCGGAAGTATCAGATTTTCTCCGTGGATGATGAAGGCAACAATCTGATTCAGCTGACTTTTGATGATGCGGACAACGAATACCCTTCCTGGTCGCCTTCCGGCCGGCAGATTGTCTTCCATTCCCGGCAAAACGCCCAAAGCCGGATCAGCATTATGAACGCCAACGGGCTGAACCTCCGTACGCTAAAGGAGAGCAGGGACTTCCTGGTCATGCCGGCATGGTCCCCCAGATCCGAATCGGATTAAAATTCCATAATTTTTATTGACGCGAGGCTGCAAGTTATGTTTTAATCTTTGGAAATTCCGACATACTATCAAATAACGAAAGGAGAACATTATGAAGAAACATTTGACTCTATTAGGATTACTTCTGATTTTTGTCTTCAGTTTAACCATATTCAGCGGTTGCGCGGAAAAAACGGCGGTGGTCAAGGACGAAGCGATTCAGGAGCAGAAGGTTGCGGCCGCGCAGGAAGGAGCTCCGGCAGCCGTAACGGCCGATGATGAAGCCGCCCGGAGAGCGAAAGAAGCCGCGGACAGGGAAGCGGCCCTGAAAGAACAGGCGGCCAAAGATGCAGCCGCCAGAAAAGCAGCCGCCCGCGCGGCCTGGGCCAAAAAGAATGCGGAAGCGCTGATTGATCTCAACATACAGAATATTTACTTTGATTACGACAAATCCGGCATCCGCCCCGACGCGCGCGAAATCCTGAAAGCCAACGCCGACATCTTCATGAAAAACAGCTCAGCGAAAATCATCGTGGAAGGTCACTGCGATGAAAGAGGGACGGCCGAATACAACATGGCCCTGGGCGAAAGACGCGCTCAGGAAGCCAAGCAGTACCTGATCAATCTGGGCATCGACGCCTCCCGGATTGAAACCATCAGCTACGGCAAGGAACGTCCGCTGGACAACCGCAGCATTGAAGAAGCCTGGGCGCAGAACCGACGGGCGCAGTTTCTTTTAAAATAGCCGGCGTCCGCCACGGAGACATTTTTGAAACGCTTTTGGTATCTCATACTGCCGGCAATGGTCTTCTCGCTTGCCGCGTGCGCGACCTCCTCTGATTTAAAGGAACTCCGCACGGAGCTGAACCGGCAGATGGAAGCAAAATTTGCCGCGGCGGATACCCGGTTGGATGACCGGGTATCCGCCCTGCAAAAAGCGCAGGCGAAAAACACGGAAGACCTGTCCTCTCTGCGCAAGACAAACGCCAACACCAGCGCCAATTTCTCGGACCTGCGCGACCAGGTGCAGCAACTGCGCGGTCAGGTTGAGACCCTGAAGAAGGAAACCAGCCGGGATCCCAAAAAAGACGCGGAAGTGCAGGAAAAGATCGATCACCTGCTGGTGAAGATCAATTTCATTGAAAACTTTCTGGAAATCGGCAAAAAAGACGCGGCAGGAGCCGCCGACAGCGCCGCTTCAGGCAAGGATCCGGGAAAGCAGGGCAAAGCCGCGGTTTATGCGGCGGCTTACCAGACCTTTAAGAACGGCCATTACACGAAGGCCAGAGAGGCTTTTCAGGACTTCCTGACGGCCTATCCGACCGGCGAGTATTCCGATAACGCTCAGTTCTGGATTGGCGAGTGCTATTTTTTTGAAAAAAACTACGAAAAAGCCATCCTGGAATATGAAAAAGTAACCAAAAAATTCCCCAGCAGCAACAAAGTACCCTACGCGCTTTTAAAGCAGGGCATCTGCTTTCAAAACCTGGGCGACAAGGTCAGCGCCAAACTTCTTTTGCAGCAGGTCATCAAGGACTATCCCAACACAAGCCAGGCGAGAATTGCACGCTCCAAACTTCAGGAAATCAAATAGCAAAAATCTTGCCCCCGCCTTTCGTCTTCTGTTCGGCCCGCTGGATCCGCCGCCGCGGCTTCAATCCAAACGAATAATCTTCGCGCCGTCCGGGGCAGGCAGCGTAAACACCGAAAGATCGGCCGCCTCTTCCATGTGCACATCGGAATATTCCACGAAGGCGGACAGGGTGTTGTCCGCCCA
>JAQVQT010000001.1:38566-49577 GCA_028701435.1 Smithellaceae bacterium
GGCTTCAATCCAAACGAATAATCTTCGCGCCGTCCGGGGCAGGCAGCGTAAACACCGAAAGATCGGCCGCCTCTTCCATGTGCACATCGGAATATTCCACGAAGGCGGACAGGGTGTTGTCCGCCCAATGAACGAGGATCTTTCGGGCCAGGGAAAGCCCCGGCGCGTAATCCTCATACCGCACACCATATATTTCCTTTCCATCCGAGCCGTACCGGACGAGCCTTGTCAATCTTCCGCTCTTCTCCATCCAGATCGTTTGCGAAGGTCCCGAAACCGTTTTCATATTCACGCGCAGGACGCCGTCTTCGACGGAATGACCGTAGGAAAGACCGGCCCCGCGAAGAGGCGGAAAGGAGCCGGAAAGAATCATGACCAGGTCTTCAAGATTCAATGCCCAGGGTAAAAAACGGGACAGGTTTTCAGCGGAGGGCTGCCCCACATAAAATTCACCCTGCGACGGGATCCATATTCTCATCTCCCGGGGCGTTGCACTGAGAAAAAAATCGGGCGTACCGATAACCGGCAGCATCTCCAGACGAAGATAGGAGGGCCTCTGTAAAACCAGAGCAACCCGAAGGGGGTAATGTCCCTGAACCGTGGAAAGATCCATCCGCGCCGTAGCGACGATCCTATCCGTCTCCCGAAGGGCTAGACGGATCATCGCCGCGGGATCCGGATGGCGTCCGGATTCCGTAACGGCCCCGCCGGCGCATCCGCAAACCAGAAGCGACAGGAAGAAAATTCCCATCATTCTTCTACCGGAGGCATAGTCATGAAACATGCAAAACATCCTGAACGTATTGGTTGCGGTACGCAGCGCTTCTCAGGGTTTCAGAAGGTCGATCTTGTCCTTCAGGCGGCGGTTGCCTGGATCCACGTTGATGGCCCTCCGGTACCATTCCAGCGCCTCTTCCCGACGGCCGGTTTTTAGATACGTGTCTCCCAGGTGCTCCATGACGCTGGGGTCTTCCGGCAGGAAACCCAAGGCTTTCTTCAGGTAGATGAGGGCGCTTTCGTAGTTGTTTTTTTTGAAATAGACCCAGCCCATGGAGTCCAGAATGTAGCCATTGTCCGGTTTGATCTTTAGCGCCTGAACAATCATTTGTTCGGCCTCGTCCAGGTGCATCCCGCGGTCGGCATAGCTGTAACCGATAAAGTTGAGGGCGTCCGCATTTTGCGGATCAAGCGCCAGCACCTGTTTCATGGATTGAACGCTTTCCTCGAAACGGCCCGTTTTCTCCATCAGCGCCCCCAGAAGATAATGCAGGTCGGTGTTGCCGGGAAAAAGTCCGATGCCTTCCCGGACCGTCTTTTCGGCCGCGGCCATGTCTTTTTGTTCTTCATACAACGAGGATAAATACAGATATAATACGGCCTGATCTTTTCTGTGGACGATGGCCCGGCGGATGACCCCGATCGCGCCGGTGAAATCTCCTTCCTGCTTGATCAGTTTGGCCGCCTGAATCTGGGCATTGGCATACAATTCAAACTTCGGGGAGATCTTCTGATATTCGGCCAGAGCCTTTTGCCGATCGCCTTTTTGCTCCAGGACGCTGGCCAGAAGATACCGCAATTTGTCATCGGAGGGCGTTCTCTCCAAAAGGAGCGAGAACTCGGCGGCCGCCTGGTCATATCGGCGCATATCGTAATATAAAAGCCCCAAGGCCATTTGCACTTCCCGGTTTTCGGGGCTGATTTTCAGCACCTCCTGCAGTTCCTTTTCCGCCGCTTCCTCCCGGTCGGTTTTCATCAGCAGTTCTGCGATCTTCACACGAATGCCGATCCGGGCGGGATTCATCTCCAGATAGCGCCGGTAAACACCGATGGCTTCCTCATATTGGTTCTGGCTTTCATACAGGGCGGCAAGGCCCGTCCAGGCGGCCTCAAAGGCCGGCCGTTGCGCAATAATTTTCTGATAGAGCTTTTCCGCATCCGCCGTCCGATTCATCTGCGTCAGGGTTTTTGCGTAATAAAACATCCCGATGAGATGATCGGGATCAAGCGTGAGCAATTTTTGATACGCCTTCTCGGCGGCGTCATATTTCTTTTCCTGGCTGTAAATCGTCGCCAGATAAAGATAGGCGACCGCATTTTCCGGATCCATTTCCGTGACGGTCTGATACTCCCGGACGGCTTTGTCATATTCGCGCAGATTGAAATACAGGCCGCCCAGAATCGACCGAAGTTCGATATTGCCGGGATCTTTCGCCAGGGCGGACTCTCCGAGAGACAGGGCCGGATCGACGTCATTGTTTTCGACATAGAGCGAAACCAGCTCGGTGGTCAAATAAGGTGAATCGGGAGAAAAGGAAAGCGCGCGCTTCATTTGATCGATCGATTCGTCCAGATTCCCGTCCAGCCTGGACAGCACGGCCAGCGAATAGTGGTAGGCGGCCTCTTTGGAATACGGATCCGGAGCCGGGACATACGCCGGCGGCCGGCTTGCGGGAAAAGAAGCGCAGCCGGCAAGAATCGCGGAAAACAGAAATCCGCACAGCAGGAAAAAAATGTGTTTTTTTTGCATAGGAGACGCTTGCCTTCGCTTCCCGCTTTCGGAAAAACCGGTTTTCAGGAGGCCCCTTCCGGCTTTTGCTTTCCCAGCAATGCCGATACCGGAACGATCGCAATCCCTTTTTCCCGGTAAACCTTGCCGGCCTCCCGGACGGCCCGAATGGTTTCAGGATAGGGATGACCGATCACGATGAGCGGCGAATTTCCGTCCGATGAACGAGCGGCCTCCATGAGAATCTGATAAATTTTGGAATAGTCGCGTTCATTGTCCAGAAAGATTTTCCTGGACATCACCGTCAGACGGGCCTTGTGCGCCGCCGCTTCCGTCTTTGAATCCCGGGTGGTCCGGGAATCAATAAAAAACAAATTTTTCTTTTTAAGCTCGCGAAAAACCAGCGTCAGCTTTTCCTCGTCCGCCATGAATTTGGACCCCATATGGTTGTTGACGCCGGAGGCATACGGCACGGAGTCCATGTTTCTTCGAAGCTGAAAGAGGATCTCCTCATCGTTCATATCCGTAAAAAGAGCGCCGCTGCCCGGTTTTTCCTTCGGATAGGAAAGAGGCTCCATGGGCAAATGGAGAAGAATTTCACGATGGGCTCGATGAAGCGCTTCCGCCGCCTCGCGCGAATGGGCAAGAAGCGGCAGAACGGCAAACGTGATGTTCTCATCCAGGGCCAGCAGTTCGCGCACCGGCTTCATGTCATAGCCGATGTCGTCGATAATGATCGCCACCTGTCTTGCCGCCGACCGGGGCGGCACGATTTTGGCAAGCAACGCTCCGTCTTCCGTTTTGTGGCGCTGTGCTTTTGCCGTATCCTGCGGCCGCTCCGCCTGCTTTTTCTGCAAATGCGGCGATTTGACCCCCACCGTCTCTTCACGGTCCAATAGAACGATGGCAACAATGGCGGCAACGGCAAGGACGATCAGCGCAATCAGAACGGTTGTTGCCTTTTTGATCTTTTTCTTTTTCATGGCCGTCAGTATTTGACCCCCGGAACCAGCAACCTCATTTGGCCAGATTTTTCTTCATGATATCCCAGCTTTTTAAAATATCAATCGCCGTCCTGAGCTGATTGTCCTTAACCAGATCGGTCGTTTCCCTGGAGTCTCCGTTTTTGTTTTCATCGGGATGCGTCCCCTCTTCTTTGGCCGGCTTGATGTGCCCCTTGAGATCCTTTTCCCGAAGCCTTTCCCCCAGGAGAGACTCCGGCTCTTCCGAGGGCCGCACCGGTTTGACGATAATGTCCGGCTTGATGCCTTCGGCCTGGATGGACCGACCGTTGGGCGTATAGTACCGGGCCGTCGTCAATTTCAGCGCGGAACCGTCCTCCAGGGGAATCACGGTCTGCACGGACGCTTTTCCGAAGGTTTGCGTTCCCACAATGAGCGCCCGGCCGTTGTCCTGCAGGGCGCCCGCCACAATCTCCGCCGCGCTGGCCGTGCCTTCATTCACGAGGACGACGATGGGCACGCTGACTTCCTTGTCTCCGCTGTCGCGCGCCGTGGCTTTGGTTTCCATCTTTTTCGTCCGGCCGCGGGTGGACACAATCACACCCGACTTCAGGAACATGTCGGAAACTTCTATGGCCTGGGTCAGCAATCCGCCCGGATCATTGCGTAAATCCAGCACCAGTCCCTTCATGGGTTTTGTTTTTTCGGCCACGTCGGTAAGCGCTTTGCGCAGGTCATGGGCGGTCCGTTCATGGAAGGAGGCGATGCGAATGTAGCCGATATGATCATCAAAGGCCTTTGCCCTGACGCTTTTTACCTGAATCACGGCGCGGGTCAGCGTGATGTCCCTCGGCTGGACCATATTCTCCCGCAGAATCGTTATGGTCACTTTGGTGTCTTTCGGGCCGCGCAGCTTCTTCACTGCCTCCATAATCGTAATGTCTTTTGTGGATTTACCGTCAATCTTGATGATCGAATCTCCGGGTTTCACGCCCGCCTTGAACGCCGGCGTGTCCTCAATGGGGGACACGACCGTCAACACATCCTTCAGGATGGTAATTTCAATGCCGATTCCGCCGAAACGCCCCTGCGTCTCCACTTCCAGCTCTTTGTAAAGCTCCGGCGTCATAAACGAGCTGTGCGGATCTAGGGACTTGATCATGCCGTTGATCGCGCCCTGAATCAGAACCGAAGAATCGATTTCTTCCACGTAGTTTTTCTGCACCATATCCAGGACTTCATTGAAGGTTTTAATCTCCTTGTAAATATTTTTGTCCCGTGCGGAAACCTTGCTGTCGGAATACGGCCCGAAAACGACGAAAAGCCCGAAGAGGATTACCGCCAATATTGGCCACTTACCGGAAATATTTTTCATGCTTTGCCTCACTGTCCGCCGATGATTTTATCGCACGCCAAGATAATGACTTCTGTAGCCGCAAGTATATACCAATCTTTTTTTTCTTTTCCATCTATTTCGGCAAGCCGTAAGAAAATAGCAGAGAATCTTCAGAAACCGCGCAAAAGCGAATCGGCCGCCCGGAATTCTAATCGATGAGCCAGGTTGTCCGGCCCGCCGCATCCTTCAAGGCAATGCTCTGCGAAGCCAGCTGCCTGCGGATTTCATCAGCGCGGCCCCAGTCTTTATCGTCGCGGGCTTTTTGCCGCTCGGCAATCAGCGCCTCTACCCGGTGAATATCGATTCCGCGTTTTTCGGCTTCGATGTCGCGGTCCCTCGAGAAAAAGAGATCCGGGTCGGACTGAAACACACCCAGCACATCGCCAAAATGAAGGAAGGCCTCCCGGGCGGTCTCCAGGATGGCCTGTTTGTCGGCTGGAGGCATCTTTTTTTCCACCGTCATGACCTGGTTGACGAGCCGGGCGGCGTCAAACACAAAGCCCAGCGCCTGCGCCGTATTAAAATCGTCGTCCAGGGCTGCGTCGAATTTTTCCACGGATGCTCTTAATTTGGCCGCGAACTCCCCGCTGCCGGAGGCGGTTTCGGACCCGCCCTGATGAACCTCCGCCGCCTGCGCATCCTTCATCAAACGAAGGGCGGTATAGCAGCGGATCAGCGCCGTCCGGGATTCCCTGAGAGAGACATCCGAATAATCCACCGGACTTCGGTAATGGCTCTGCAGCATGAACAGACGCAGAACTTCCGGATGAAATTGCCGGACAATCTCCCGAATCGGGAAAATGTTTCCCAGGGATTTGGACATTTTTTCCGCGTTGATCTTCACGAAACCGTTGTGCATCCAGTAATGGACCGGAGGCTTTCCGGTCGCCGCCTGGGATTGGGCGATTTCATTTTCGTGATGCGGGAAGATCAGGTCTTCACCGCCGCCGTGAATGTCAAAGGGCTCGCCCAGATAGCGGCGGCTCATCGCCGAACATTCGATATGCCATCCCGGTCTGCCCATTCCCCATGGACTGTCCCAGGAAGGCTCGCCTTCCTTGCTTTTCTTCCAGAGCACGAAATCCAGCGGGTTTCTTTTCTTGTCGTTGACGTCCACGCGGGCGCCGGCCATCATATCCTCCAGATTGCGTCCGGACAATCCGCCGTATGCGGAGAATTTGGCAACCGCAAAAAACACGTCTCCGTCCACCGCGTAGGCCATTCCTTTTTCCTCGAGCACCCGGATCAGATCGATCATATCCGCCATGTGCCCCGTGGCTCTCGGAGTAACCGTCGGCGTGAGGACGTTGAGGGCGGCCATATCTTCATCGTGCAGCGCCATATAGCGCTCGGCGATCTCGGCAATGCCGACGCCTTCCTGTTTCGCCCGATCAATGATTTTATCGTCGATGTCGGTGAAATTTTTTACATACGTCACGTCGTAGCCGCGCGCTTTCAGATGGCGGAAGACGACATCAAACACAACCGCCGCGCGGGCGTGGCCGATATGGCAGACATCATACGCCGTAATGCCGCAAACATACATACCGACCGCGCCTTCCCGGATCGGCTGAAAGATTTCTTTTTTTCTGGTCTTCGTATTATAGATTTTCTGGGTCATTTTCTTGCCTTCGTCAGGGATACAGAGGGGGCGTCCCGAGACCACTGTCTTCGGGGAACCCGCAAACCAGATTCATGTTCTGCACGGCCTGGCCGGCGGCGCCCTTAATGAGATTGTCGATCGCGGAAATCATGATCACCCGGCCCGTCCGCGGATCAACGGTCAGGCCGATGTCGCAGAAATTGGACCCGCAAACGGAGGAAATGTTGGGATAAGCGCCCGCGGGACAAATCCGCACGAATTTTTCACCGGCGTAGAAGGATGCATACAGACCCCGCAGCTCCTCCTCCGTCACGTTTTTTTTCAGCGTCGCATACATCGTGCTCAGAATGCCCCTTTTGACCGGCAGCAAATGCGGTGTGAAGGAAATGACGAATTTTTCACCGGCCAGCTGATGGAGTTCCTGCTCGATTTCCGGGGTGTGCCTGTGCTTCCCTACCTTATAGGCTTTAAAGCCCCCGTCCACTTCACAAAAAAGCGATCCGACGACCGGGTCCCTTCCCGCTCCGCTTACCCCGGAAGCCGAATCGGCGATGATCGTGGAAACCTCCAGGAGTTTGTTTTTGAGCGCGGGCGCAAGCCCCAGAATAATGCTGGTCGGATAACAGCCGGGATTGGCAATCAACGGCGATGTTTTAACGGTTTCCCGGTAAAGTTCCGGAAGCCCGTAAACCGCCTGTCCGAACAGACCGGCACTGGTATGTTTGGCATACCACTGTTCATAGGTTGCCAAATCCCGCAGGCGGTAGTCGGCGGACAGATCGATCACCTTTTTCCCCGCCTCGATAAAGACCGGGGCGATCTCCATGGACACGCCGTGCGGCAGCGCCAGAAAAACGACATCGCAAAGCTTTGCGATTTCCCGGGGCGAAGCGTTGGTGTACGAGAGAAATGTCAGACCGGAAAGAGACGGAAAAACGTCCGAAACTTTCATGCCGGCGTAGCGCCTGGAGGTAACGGCAACCAGCTCCACCTGTGGATGTGCGGACAGAATCCGAATGAGTTCCTGCCCCGTATAGCCGCTGGCGCCGAAGATCGCTGCTTTCGTTTTCATAAAAACTCCAAAAAAAAGGGGAGCCTGAAGGCCCCCCTTAAATGATTAACGTTTGGAGAATTGGAATCTTTTGCGGGCGCCCGGCTGGCCGTACTTCTTTCTCTCCTTGATGCGGGCGTCTCGCGTCAGAAAACCCGCTTTTTTCAGGATGGGGCGCAACTCGGCGTCGCATTCCAGAAGCGCTTTGGAAATCCCATGCTTCACCGCTCCGGCCTGACCCGCCGCGCCTCCGCCGCTGACATTGACGTAAAAGTCGAACTGGTCCTTCTTCCCCGTGATCTCCAGAGGCTGGCGAATGATCATTTTCAGACTGGGACGCGTAAAATATTCTTCATAGTTTCTTTTGTTCACCATAATGCTGCCGCTGCCTGATTTCATATAAACGCGGGCAATGGCGCTCTTTCTTTTCCCCGTTGCATAAAACCGTTGTACTGTCATGACCTCTCCCAAAATAAATTAATCCATCAACAGCCCGGATCATCAAACCGTCAGGGTTTGCGGACACTGGGCTTCATGCGGATGCGCATTTCCGCTATAAACCTTTAGTTTCTTTAGCATTTTTCTGCCAAGGTTGTTTTTCGGCAGCATCCCTGCCACGGCAATTCGAATCAGATTTTCCGGTTTGGAAACCAACATCTTCCCGGCCGCCGTTTCCCTGAGCCCCCCCGGGTAACCGGAGTAGGAATAATAAATCTTATCCGTTAGCTTCTTGCCGGTCAGCGTGATCTTTTCGGCATTGACCACGACAATAAAATCGCCGGTATCCACATGCGGCGTATAAATCGCTTTGTGCTTGCCCCGAAGGCGCAGGGCGATTTCACTGGCCAGTCTTCCCAATACTTTGCCGGACGCGTCAACCACATACCAATCCTGTTTGACCTGTCGGGCTTTCGCTGAAAATGTTTTATTCATAAACCGCCACCTAGTAAAAAATTTAAAGGTGGAAGCTATGCAATTCCACGCTCTTTGTCAAGGAAAATATTTGAATTCCTTTGCCGCAGCCTGTGACAGGGTCATGCCGCCTTCCAACCCTCCACGGGAAAAGACAGCGCCGGACAAGCAGGGCGTCACAATTTAAAACATGCCCAATCCGGCCAGGGAGAATTTCAGCATGATTCTTTCGTCATCGTAGGTCTTGGTATAATCCACTCCCACGCCCCAGCATTGCGCTCGATAGGCCAGACCGACCGTATTTTCCACTATCCGATCATTAAACTGATCCCGCCTGAGAATCAGATTTCCGCTCACCCCCCGGGTGAGATTGATCTTTAGGGCCATGTTAATTTCCTCAAGAGAATCAAGCGTATAGCGGTATCCTACCGTCAGATTGTCTCCGCGCCAATCATGGAGTCCCAGATCGTAATTCATCTCCTTCCAGCCGACATACGGGTTGTACTTATTGCGCGCGGCAAAGGCGATGTAAGGGTGTGGCTTCAAATCAAGTTCGATCCCCAGATCCGAGACCGGCCGCCTCTCCGTGGTGGAACCGGCCATGTCTTTTTTGGCTTCGTTGATGTCGTACACCTGAAATAGTTTAAAACGCAATAATTCAAAGTAGCTGCGCGATCCGGATTTGCCCTGCACCCTTGCGGTCAGAGTATTGGTCAGCGCCCAGGCCACCGCATTTTGTTCCGTTAAAACATTCGTATAGCCGATATTGGATGACAGAGAGTTGGCCATGAAGGAATTTACCCAGGGAATGAAATCGGGAAGATTGTCCTGGTTCACGCTGGGAATGTACGAATAGAAAATTTCAGGCTTGATTTCATGTTTGATTTTGTCCCAGTTTTGAATTTTGACCGCAAACACTCGTGAAATCCGGCTGCTGAAGCTCAGGCCGGCATTATACACGGTGCGGTTGCCGCTTTTGTTGTCGGAATTGGCCTGTGCATCATCGCGGTTCCAGTAAATCTCCCGCAGGGTGATTTGCGGGGTAATCTTCGCGTAACGGGAAATATTAAAAGGCAGGGAAATCGTCGGCGCAATGTCCAGGTAATGCCCCTTCTGTCCTTCTCCCCGGTAAAAATAATCATAGTTGCCCGCAACTTCGTAATACAGGGGGGTTGAAAGAAACCGCTGTTTGACGCCCGTGAACACGATTTCCGGATACTGCTGCAGAGTCCGGTCGTTATTGACGGCTGAAAAGTCATCCGTGGAGCTGATGCGGGCCATCAGGCTGAAATTGTTCCATCCTTTATACACTCTGGCGGACGATTCCAGAGACGGCAAAGCCTCGTTTCCCTGAAAAGGGACCTTTCGAAACGGGTCCAGCTCCGTCGTGGAGTAATTGGACAAATAGTAGTTGTGGGCATTGAAATCCCGAAAATACCAGGCATCGGAAACACGCCGTAAGTCCGTCCGAATATAAAACTGCGAATCAAAATTCGTCTGATGATTCAGATAGTAAGACCAGCGTCTGTGCATTCCCTGCCAGTCTCGGCTCTGATTGCCGACCGCGGCGGTTTCCGTGACGTTCCTGTTGTCCTCCATAAAATCGCCGTACAGGGTGCCGAAGGACTTGCTGCCGGCGAAATACCGGAACTCAACGCCTTCCTTGAATCCTCTCTTTTCCATGTAACGTGAAAAGAACGTCGCATCCATCTGCGGGGTAATCGCCCAGAAAAAGGGGATTTCGATATCGATCCCGTCTTTATCCTTTGAATAGCCGAGATAGGGAAAAAGAAATCCCGACTGGCGCTTCGTCTTAGCGGGAAACGCGACGAGCGGCGTATAGAAGACCGGCACATGCCTCGCTCTCAGCCGGGCGTCTTTCATCAATCCATACCCTTCCAGCGTCACTTTCATCGAACGTCCGGCAATTTCCCAGTCCGGCCGGTCCCCGTCGCAGGTCGTCGCCACCGGCTCCTCGATAAAATAGGTATTCTCACCCGTTTTTTCGATTCTACTGCCTCGAATGTAGAAATGGTTGCGCGCGTAAAAGGCTTTGGAATTGTAGGCCACGCCGGTTTTATCTTCTACGTTGACCACGATTTTATCGCCCGCAAGCGAATCCTGCGCCATTTGAAGCAAGGCATTGCCCCGGGCGGTCGCCAGATTGTTTTTGCGGTTATATTCGGCGCTGGCGGCGGTCAGGACACCGTCGCCGTAGGTGATCACAACATTGCCTTGGGCCTCGTAAAGGTCTTTTTCCTGATCATAGGACAGCGTATCCGCTTCGATTTTCACCGGCGCATCTTCGGGTATTTTCATGTTCTGAGCCGCAGCGCCGCCTTCCAGCAACAAGACACCGAAGACAACCCCCAGAACCATGACCATGTAGTGTTTAAATGCGACCGGCAAAATCTTCATCCCCGTTTCTTATGACACGAAAGCAGCAGAAGCACTCTCTTCACTCTTCACTCTTCACTTTTAAGCGCGACAGGATTTACCACAAGAATTCATTTGATGGAACGACTGTTTTACCTCTCCCGCAAGATAAAGAGAGCCCAGCGCGCAGATCACATCCCCTTCT
>JAQVQT010000001.1:49677-57353 GCA_028701435.1 Smithellaceae bacterium
CTCTTCACTCTTCACTCTTCACTTTTAAGCGCGACAGGATTTACCACAAGAATTCATTTGATGGAACGACTGTTTTACCTCTCCCGCAAGATAAAGAGAGCCCAGCGCGCAGATCACATCCCCTTCTTCCGCCATCCCCAGCGCCAAATGAACCGCCTCATCGACCGTTCCTGCCACAACCGCTGGAAAGCCCATTTTTCTCATCAAACCGGCCAGCCGCTCCGGTGGCACGGCTCGCCTGGTCGTGAGCGGCGGCAAAATCGTGACGGCGGCCGAAGGCGCGATCTTTTGCAGCATGCTCCGGTAATCCTTATCCGATAAAACGGCAAAAATCAGAATCAAACGCCGGCAGGAAAAATTTTCTTTCAGCGCTCGGTATAAAGCCCGGACGCCGGAAGGATTATGCGCCCCGTCCAGAAGAAACACGGGCCGGGTGTGAAGGATTTCCATGCGGGCATCCCAACGTGTTTTTTTCAAGCCGGCACAGACGGCCGCGTCACTTATTTTCAAACCGCTTTCTTCCGCAACCTCCAGGGCGGCCAACGCCAGCGCCGCATTGGCCAATTGGTGGCCGCCCGCAAGCGCAACGCGAAGCCCGCTGATTTTCCGGTGGATCCCATAATAGTCCACCGTCGTGTCTTTTCGCCTGATGATTTCAAAGTCCTTTCCCAAACGGTACAATCGGGCCTTTTTCCGGCGGCAGATGGAGGCCAGATGATCCGCCACCCTCTTCTGCGTGACACCGGCAACGCAGACTCCTCCCTGTTTGATGATTCCGGCCTTTTCTCCGGCCACCGCCGTCAGCGTGCGGCCCAGATAAGCCGTGTGCTCGAGCCCGATATTGGTAATGACGGAAACCAGCGGACTGCAGACATTGGTCGCGTCGAGCCTGCCGCCAAGCCCTACTTCCATCACCGCAATGTCCGCCTGCGCCCGCTGAAAATAAATAAACGCCGCCGCGGTCAGCGCTTCAAAGTAGGATACGGGTTCGCAGGCTTTGGCCTGAATTTCCGACAGAATGCGGCCCAGATCGCGATCGGGAATCTTTTCCCCGTCCAGCACAATCCGCTCCCGAACATCCACCAGATGAGGCGACGTGTACAGTCCGGTCCGGAAGCCCGCCTCCTTGAGCATGGAAGCGGTCATCGCGGCCGTTGATCCTTTGCCGTTGGTGCCGCCGATCAGCAGGGTGAAATAATTGTTCTGGGGGAAGCCAAACCGCTCCAGAAGCCCGGTGATCGCCTCCAGGCCGAAACGCATGACGTCGATATTCAGGCCGGAAAGATATGCGCCGGGATTCAAGGGATTCATGGGATTGCCGGTAAATTAAATATGAATAACCTGACCATCTTTGATGACGTGAATTTTTCTTTCCGGAATCGAAGCGACTTCGCGGTGGATGGTCCCCGCATACCTCGGTTTCATATGATAAAGGTAAATATCGGGGATCGCGCCATTCAATTTCTTCAACTCCGCCGCAAGCGTCCGTGGCGTGAGATGGCCCGTTTTGTCCGCAAGGCTTTGCATTCCGGCAGGCAAAGACGTTTCCACGAAAATCGCTCGAAGGCCTTTTGATTCTCCGGCGGCTTTCCACACCTCGTCGGTAGGCCCCGTATCCCCGAGAAAAAGGGCCGCCTTCCCCTGCGTCTCCATCAAAAACCCCATGGTTTCCACGGTATGATGAACGGGAATGGCCCGCACCCGCCAATCGCCTAATGTTTTTTGCCGGCCGGTGGAGAGAATCTCAAATTTGATCAAGGGGTTTTTAGCGCTGGGGATTCTGGAAAAATCAGGCCAGATAACGTTATTGAAAAGATGGCGGTGGATGCTTTCAAGAATCCCCCGGCTGCTGCAAATTCTCAAGGGGGTCTTTCGCTTCGCGTAGCAGAGATTGTCCGCGAGAAACATGATGTCGCGCACATGGTCCAGGTGGGCGTGCGTGACCAGAATGTAATCGATGAGAATCTGCTGGCGAAGCGTCAGGACCTGCGTGATGGCGCCTGCGTCGATCAGGAGGTTTTTCCCCAGCAGAAAACTGGTCGTATTGTGATTCGGCAATTGCGAACCGTGGCAACCCAGAACCCGTATCCTCATGTCAAGCTCCCGCCGCTCATGATATCTAACCGCTTACGCAATGGACGCTATCACACCTTCGGAAGGCAGGCAATGCTTTTGTAAGAGCATGACGTCAAAAGGCTTTTCGAGAAATTGTCCGCACGGAACCTACAAACCGAAACGGGTCAAAATCACGTCTTTCTTCCATCAAATTCCCGTTGAAAAAGAAAAGGGAGAGAAGCAATCTCTTCTCTCCCTTTCTTTCTTAAAAACGCGGCGCTGATCCTGAAAATCCCCGTCTATTCATTCATCGCGTATTCGCCGTTTAAGACATAGACATATTTATTCCAAACCCTTTCATACTGGGCGTCATCTCCCGCCGCCTTGATCAGCATGATGTCTTTGCAATAGGCGCGCTGTTCGTCTTTCGTGTTGTGCATACCGTAGATTTGCAGGGCGAACCGGGCAAAATCGCGAACCATGAAATCAAAAATCTGATTGAGCACGTCGGGATCGATATTGTCAAATTTGGCCTGTTCCAGAATCAGCTGCCCATAGACCACGATGGAGAACATCTCTCCCAGCGGCAGAGAAAACAGCGGATCCATATCCTGAGCCTTGTCCGGCCCGGCTTTCTCCAGCAATTCCCTGAACAGCTCAATCTGTTTGATGAAAATGGCCACATTGGGAAGCTGCTTATTCGCGTCGAAAACCGGTTTGTAGTCATGGAACTGAACGGAGCCCAGCCCTTTGGTCGGTCCCTGATTGAAGAGAAACAGATCATCCTTCAAAGAGAAATCGGGCGCAACCGGAGGATAAGCGGCGGCATTGAAGAAATAGTTCTTCATGAACTTGCGGATCAGTTGAACATTGACGTGAACCGTCCCCTCCAACTTGGAAGGCCCCCGAATATCGCTGGCGCCTAAGGAAAAATAGGTGTCCTTTTCAAATCCCTTGGCGGCAATGACTTCCCACAGAAGATTGATCACGTCCTCGGCCTGAAGCGTCACCTTCATCTTGCTGGTGGGATTGTAGAGAAGATAACGGCGGTCTTGCGCGGTGGCGTTGCGGAAATAGTCGGTGGCGCGGCGCTGGTAAAGCTTCATGCCCACAATACGCAGCCAGGCATCCATGAAATTCTTCTTCACATGCGGCATGGCGGTCACGGGAATGCCGTAAAGAACGCGGTTTGCGGCATGGGTGATGGCTTCATAAAAGCAGTGCTCGGCGACACCGAGGGAGGCCGGGCCGATGTTGAACTTGCCGATATTCACGGTATTGAGCGCGGAATCCCAGGCGTGCGGTCCGCGCGACAGAATATCGTCTTCGCCGATGGGGTAATCATGAAGCGCGAAGTTGGAAACATATTCCTGATGGGAAATGACGTTCTTCTTCAGCTCATAGGCCTTGTGGCGGTAATTGGTGACAAAAAAAGTATAATCGTCCGTGCCGTCCTTCACCTTGCCCAGCGTGGAAACCATCTCCGCTTCGTTGCCGTTGCCGATGTAGTATTTTTCCCCGTTGGCCACCCAGGTGCCGTCCGTTTTGGGCGTCAGGCTGGTTTCAGTAGAATAAATATCCGCGCCATGCGTTTTTTCGGACAGGCCGAAGGCGAAGATGGCGCCTTTTTTGAGCAGATCGGCCGCTTTTTGCTTGGCTTTTTCATTGGGGCTCATCCAGATGGGGCCAAGTCCCAGAATGCTGACCTGGAAACAATACCAGTAGCCCAACCCGTAAAAGGCCAGAAGTTCACTATACTCGCTGTTGCGGGCCGTGTCCCAACGACAATCCGGATCTCCTCCCCCGTATTGGCTGGGGGTGAGAAGTTTGGCAAAGATCTGTTCCTTGCCGATAAAATCAATAAATTCGCGATACCAGACTTTCTTGTTGTAATCTTCCGTGATGCGCGTCTTGCCCATCTTCTCAAAGAAAGCAATGGTTTTGTCCATGATTGCCTTTGAACCTTCATCGGACATCAGGGACTGATACTTCTTCGGCTGCAGCAGATAATTCATACGGGACTCCTTTCATCCTTTTAAAATGAGTTTTCAACTGTGTAATCTACGCTATTTCCAGGAAAGAAGCTACTGCAAAATTGTTCCTTCACGGCCCCTTCGAAAGCAAACTCAGCCACGTGTGACGCTGCAAAAACGAACCGGGAACGTTTTGCTCCATTTCTTCAAACAGGGCAAAAGGCGCGGCAAAGGTCATGAAGTTGACGTCGCCCAACTGCTTGCGCACATAGACGCGGGCGGAAAGATCGGTGAGCCCCACCACCGCGCGGGGTCTTTCCGACCGGGCTTCCCGGTAAGGATAGATGCCGATATTCTGGCAGCCCGCCGCATAGGGCATGATCACATTTTCATTGTCGCCGCGGGCGTAATTGGCCAGCACCGTCAGCGCGGAAAGCTGATCGGGATTGACAAAAAACAGAATCGTCCGCGGTTTTTCCTTGGCCGGATCGACTAAGGAAAGCGGCTTGAAAACAACATAGGCAGCCGGCACATCCGTCATCGGCAGGGCCTCAACAAATTTTTCCACCAGCTCCGGATTTTTGATATAGCCTTCGCCGTGCAGAAAATTTTCATGACTCTCTTTGGTCATGAACGGTTTGATCTTTTCGGCCAGCTCCGGTCCGCCGGGGCGGAAGGCATTCCCCGACGACAGAAAATGGCAGAATCCCTCCATGCCGCCGGGAAAATTCAGATACTGATTGCCGAAGCCCAGCCCCACTCCGCCGCCGACACAGCCGAACGTTTTTCGATCCGCCACGGCAGGCCTTCCCTTGGCCGCGGAAACGGCCAGCCACATCACGCAGCCCCACTTGCCCTCGGAAAACTGCATCGATCCTTCGGGTTTTTCGTCCGACCACAAAATCGCCACCGGTTGATATTGAAGTTGAATGGCTTTGGCTATTTGGCTTTCCATATTGTGTCCTCCTGAACATTTGGCCGGATTATACTTTTCGCTTTAGGAAAAATAAAGATTCTTTTTCGCCCGGTTCGGCAATCCCGCTTCCTGCCGGCGCCGTTTTTAAAGCCCCCGGACTTGAATACGGCGCAAATCTTTTTTTGAAAATATGCCTTGAAGCCTTGACATGCAAAACAGCCTTGGCCTATACTCCAGGCGTCCAGATAATTTCTCATTGATTTCCCATAGAAGCCGGGACATTTCACCAGGAGGCGCACTTGAGGAATCTGACAGGCGGATTATGATGCGGTCACCGGCAGAGGAAGCGGCGCAGGGCGAACATGGCATCCTATAAGGTGCCGAAATACGTGAATATCCGCGCATCCCTGCCCCAGGAACCTTCTGGGGAAACTCCTCAAGAAAGAACTGAAGGCCGCCCTGAAGTCGGAGGGAAAAATCTGACCTGGACCGGCAGGAGACCGCGTGAACAGAAATGATAAAATTTTAGGAGGTGACTATGAAAATATCTTCGATTGAGCTTTATCATGTACAGGTTCCCTTGAAAGAAACATTTTGGCCCACATGGATCCCCGGCTATCCGCAAACGCACAACGGGTTTACCCTGATCAAGCTGGTCACGGACGACGGGATCGAAGGATATTCAGCAGGCTCCGCCCTGGGACTTGAGCGTGAAGGCCTGGGCGACCTCATCGGCGGCTATTTGCTTGGAGCGGACCCGACCGACATCGAATCGGTGCAGGCCCTGCTGAAACAGGCCGGCATCCTGGGATGGAGAAATTTCTGGATTGAACCGGCCTGCTGGGACATCATCGGCAAAAGCAAGGGGAAGCCCGTCTATGAACTTCTGGGCGGCGAGAAACGGGCCATTGAGGTTTACTGTTCCACGGGAGAAATGCACGAACCGGAAAAGAGAGTGGAAGAGCTCCTGGCCATGAAAGAACGCGGGTTCAAAACGGCAAAGCTGCGGGTCAAAAACAAAGAGCTGAAGGACGACATTCGGCATATCGAGGTCATCCGGAAAGGCATCGGAGACCGTCTGGTTTTAGGCGTGGATGCCAACCAGGGATGGCTGGTGACGATTGTGGACAAAATTCCCGCGTGGGATCTGAAGCGCGCGACGGCCTTTGCGGAGGTCTGTGCCGCGAACGGCATCTCCTGGCTGGAAGAACCGCTGGATTCACGGGATTACGACGGCAATGCCGCCCTGAAGAAGATTTCCAAAGTCAGGATTTCCGGCGCCGAACTCAACTACGGATGGGATGAAATCAAGATTATGTTCGAAAAGGACTGCTTCCACATTTACCAGCCTGACGCGACCTTTGCCGGAGGAATTGCCCAGGTGAAGAAGGTGATTGACGCCAGCCACGCCCATCAACGGGAGTACTCCCCGCATACCTGGACCAACGGAATCGGTTTTTACGTAAACTGGAACCTCGTGCTGGCCGATAAAGGCAATACCCTTCCCCTGGAATATCCCCTGGAGGAGCCGTCCTGGGTGCCGGAACAAAGAGAAGGCATCATCGACCCGATCCTTCCCGACAAAAACGCGATGCTTGCGCCGTTTACAAAGCCGGGCCTTGGATTTGAGATCAACCAGAGCCTGCTGAACAAATACGGGAAGCGGTTTTTCAAGCTGACGGAGCTGCGGCAAAAAATCAAGGTGATTCGCCAGAAAGGCCTGAAAACAGCCCTGGCGCTGAAGAAACGAAAAGAATCCCAGTAGCCCGCGAATTGCTCCGGAGGGATCCGTTATGAAGAAGCCCCTGAAAATCGCCGTCATCATCCTTGCGGTGATTCTCTTCGTCATCGTTGCCGTCTCCGTGCTGATCAAGTCCTTCCTGACGGAAGAGAGGGTGCGCGCGCTCGTTGTGGAGACGGTGGAAAAGTCGCTTCACCGCAAGACCGCGATCGGCGCGGTTGACGTCAGCCTCTTTCGGGGAATTGTCGTCAAGGATTTTGAAATCCGCGAGCGGGACGCTGAATCCGTCTTTTTCAGAACGAAGGAATTTGTTTTGGCGTATCAGTTTATGCCCCTGCTCACCAGAAAGCTGGTGATTGATCAACTGAGCATCACGGATGCCGAAATCAACGTGAAGGTCAACCCCGACGGCACCTATAATTTCTCCGACATGGCCCTGACGGACAAGCCCGAGGAAATCAAAGAAGAAGAGAAAGGCGCTTCGGGGCTTCCGGTCGCCCTGAATGTGAAAACCATCAGGATCGAAAACGCAAAGCTCGGCTACGCGGATCCAGCGGGAAAACTGCAGAAAGCGGATGTGGTTCTCCAGGCGGAGTTGATCCTGACCGGACATTCCCCAACCGCCCTTTCCTCCTCCGGATCGTTCGAGGTCACCCTGGCTCAGGCGGTGGTGAAGGACAAAAAGACGACACTGAAAGACCTACGGACGACAGCCCGCTACAGTCTGGATGCGGACATGGAGGCGAAGCGTCTGACCCTCCATTTTGTCGATCTGGATATTATGAAAATCCCCGTCAACATTTCGGGCACGGTGGACTATGCTTCGCCCACTGCTTATGCTCTGGCCGTCAAGGTGCCGGACTACAATCTCTCGCAAATCCCTCCGGATCTCGCCTCCGCCTTCCTCCCCGGGGAAATGACCTTCGGCGGAAATATATCGATCCTCCTTCATCTTGCCAAAAAAGCCGGTGCGGAAAATTCCGCGGATATC
>JAQVQT010000195.1 GCA_028701435.1 Smithellaceae bacterium
TCGGTCATGACCTTCCCCGAAGGCACGAGAAGCCGCGACGGAGAAATCAAGGCCTTCAAGCAGGGCACCTTTTACCTGGCCATTCAGGCGGGCGCGCCGATTGTTCCGATCAGCATCATCGGCAGCGGCGAAATCATGCCCAAGCGTTCGCTGAAAATCAAACCTGGAAAAATCAAGCTGGTCATCGACAAACCGATTCCGGTGGCCGGATACTCGCTGGAAAACCGGCATGAACTGATCGAACGGGTCCGGCAGGTCATTATTCGCAATTACGACACCTACCGCGAAGCCGGCACGGCCAGCATCAAAGACGTCCAGATGGACGTGAAAACGGCGCTCTAATGGAAGAAACCTCCCATCATCCTCTGCCTGCGCGATTTCGGGAAATCAAGGGCGTCCTCTGCCTCGCGCTGTCGCTGTTTCTCTTTTTGTGCCTTTTTTCCTTTTCTCCGGAAGATCCCGCGCCCCTGTTGAAACACGCGGGAGAGCAAGCATCGACGAACAACTGGACGGGCATCGTCGGGTCCTACACGGCCCGCTGGATGATTTTTCTTCTGGGCCTCGCCTCTTTTCTTCTGCCGGCCGCTTCGCTCGCGCTGGCGGTTCAATTTTTCCGGCGTCCGGATTTTGCCCTGAAAGCTCCGCGCGTATTCGGTTTTCTGTCTTTGACGCTCTCGCTGACCGCACTTTTCGACGCCCTGATCCGGGGCGGCGTCACGGTGTACGGAGCGAACTTTCCATCGGGAGGCATTCTCGGCGCGGGCCTCGTCCGGTTTCTGCAGAGCTATTTCAATCCGGCGGGAACCTTTATTCTGCTGATCGCCTGGATGATGATTTCGCTCTTTTTCATCATCGATTTTTCTCTTGTTTCGACAACCGAAAAATTCCTGCGGTCCGTCCGGGAGGGGCTTGCCGCCTTCAAAGGTCGTGCCGTCTCCTTCTTCACCGGTTGGTTTGCCCGGCTGAAAACCGAAAAAAATCCGCCGCCCGTCATAGAAGACGCCGCGACGAAAGCCCCGCCGAAAAAAGCAAAGACGAAAAAAGTTGAGCAGACCCATTTTGATTTTGCGAAGCTTCAATCCGACGGCGCCTTTCAGCTGCCGCCGTTTACGCTGCTCAGCGAGCCGCCTCAAAAAGACGCCCGCGTCAAACGCGACCATTTGATCACCAACTCGCGCATTCTGGAAAAAAAGCTCGCCGACTTCGGCGTCGAGGGGCGCGTGGTGGAGGTTCTGCCCGGCCCGGTCATCACCATGTATGAGCTGGAACCGGCCGCGGGCGTCAAGATCAACCGCATCACCAGCCTGACCGACGACCTGGCCCTGGCGCTTATGGCGCCCAGCATCCGCATTCTGGCGCCGATTCCCGGCAAATCCGTCATCGGCATAGAAATCCCCAACCTCAAAAGAGAGCCGGTGTTTCTCAAGGATGTTCTCGACAACGACGCCTTTACCGAATCCTCCCTGCGTCTGCCCATCGCGCTGGGCGTTGACTTTGTCGGCGCGCCGGTCATTGCCGATCTGGCCAGAATGCCGCACCTGCTCATTGCCGGAACCACCGGCTCCGGGAAAAGCGTCGCGCTCAACGCCATGATCTGCAGCATTCTCTTCAAGGCGCCGCCCGACGACATCAAATTTCTCATGGTGGATCCCAAACGGCTGGAACTGTCGTCCTACGAAGGCATTCCGCATCTGATGCACCCGGTCGTCGTGGACCCGAAAAAGGCCTCGCAGGTGCTGCGCTGGACGGTGGAAGAAATGGAGCGCCGCTATCAGATCATCAGCGAACTGGGCGTCAAAAGCATCGACGCGTATAATGAAATGATCATCACCCGCGGCATAGCCAAAACGGCGGCCAAAGAGCCGAAACCGGAGCCCCGGCACGAGATGGACCCGGCGGAGGATTCAGCCGAAAACAACGCGCCGTTTCATCACGTCAAGCTTCCCTACATCGTCGTCGTGATCGATGAGCTGGCCGATCTGATGATGGTCGCTCCCCGGGACGTGGAAGAATCGCTGACGAGGCTGGCACAGATGGCGCGCGCGGCGGGCATTCACCTCATTCTGGCCACGCAGCGCCCCTCGGTGGACGTCATCACCGGTCTGATCAAGGCCAATTTCCCCACGCGCATTTCGTTTAAAGTCTCCTCCAAGATCGATTCGCGCACCATCATCGATCAGCCGGGAGCGGAGCAGCTTCTGGGCGCGGGCGATATGCTCTTCATCCCGCCCGGCACCTCCAAACTTACCCGCATTCACGGCGCGTATTTGTCGGACGCGGAAATATCGCGCATCGTTGAATTCATCAAAATGCAGGCCCAGCCGACCTACGACGCTTCGATTGAAAAATTTGAACTGGAGTCCTCCCAGACCCGGTCCGACGAAGACGGCTACGATGAAAAATACGATGAGGCCGTCGCGCTGGTGGGCGAGCTGGGGCAGGCCTCCATCTCGCTGGTGCAGCGCTACATGAAAATCGGCTACAACCGCGCCGCCCGCATGATTGAGCAGATGGAGCGTGAAGGCATCGTCGGCCCCTCCGACGGCGCGAAACCCCGCAAGGTTCTGATTCGGAAACTCCCGCAGTGAAAAAATTGCTTGCCGGAAAACTGCACATTCTCTCTTTGGGCTGCTCCAAAAATTGGATCGATTCGGAAGTCATGGGAGGGCTGGCCCGGGTCTCCGGAATGACGATCGTGGAGCGGCCGCAGGACGCGGATGTCGTCCTGGTCAACACCTGCGGCTTTATCGGGCCGGCCAAAGAAGAATCTCTGGAGGCCATCCTGGCGCTCGCGGAAATCAAAAAACAGCGCGGCGGCGACCTGAAGCTGGTGGTGGCCGGCTGCCTGGCCCAGCGCTACGGCAAAGAGCTTTCTTTGGAAATTCCCGAAGCGGACCTTTGGGTCGGCACGGGAGAAGTCGGACGCATTGCCGAGCATTTGCGAAGTCTGCAGGCAGGCGGGACCCAACGGAAGGCGATTGTCTCCAAACCGGATTTTCTGATGACGTCGCGGCACGAACGGTTGCTGCCTTCCGGCGCCGCCACCGCTTATTTGAAAATATCAGACGGCTGCTCCAACCGCTGCGCCTACTGCGCGATTCCCTCCATCCGCGGCAGGGCGCGAAGCCGCAGGCCGGACGATATTCTACGGGAAGCCCAAACCCTGGTTGCCCGGGGCATTCGGGAAATTATCCTCATCGGCCAGGACACCACCGCTTACGGAAGGGATTTAAAAAACCGCCCGACGCTTTCCGGTCTGCTGTCCGATCTGTCGGCTGTTTCCGGCCTGCGCTGGCTGCGTCTGCTGTATACGCATCCCGCGCATCTCACCGCGGATGTCCTGGAGACCATCGCCTCCCGGAAAAAAATCTGCCGCTACATCGATCTGCCGGTTCAGCATATCGACGACGCAATCCTTGACGCCATGCGCCGCCGGGTTTCCTCGAAGACCATTCGGGAAATCATTCGTCAGGCGAGAGGCCTGATGCCCGACCTTGCGCTGCGAACCTCCCTCATCGTGGGGTTTCCTGGAGAAACGCAAAAGCGGTTTGAGCGGCTGCTCGATTTCGTGGGAGAGACGCGATTCGACCACCTGGGTGTTTTCACCTATTCGCGGGAAGAAGGCACGCCCGCCGCGGACCTTCCGTCGCGCATTTCTGAACAAGAGAAGGAGCGAAGACGCGACGCAATCATGAATGAACAGGCGGACATTTCCTACGCCGTGAACCAAACGCTGATCGGCTCCGTCCAGGAGGTGCTGATCGAGGGAAAAAGCGACCACCCCGACTGCGCCTGGGTCGGTCGCTGCCGCAGGCAGTCGCCGGACGTCGACGGGGTCACCCACGTGAAGAATGGCCCGGCCGCCATCGGCGATTTCGTCCGCTGCA
>JAQVQT010000025.1 GCA_028701435.1 Smithellaceae bacterium
CCCAGCCCGCCCACGCACCAGACCAAGTATTCGATTGAGGAAGCCGTGGCCAAGATGATCCAGTCCATGTCCATGGCGTGGGGATTCCGCGTGCCGGTGTATCCGAAAATTTCGGCCACCAGCACAACGCTGGCCGTGCTCAACAATCTGACCCGCAATCCTTACGCGGCCGGACTGGCCATGGACGGAGAGGACGGGGGCACGGGAGCGGCCTACAACGTGTCGATGAATTCCATGGGTCATCCCATCGCCAGCAACCTGCGCGACGCCTACATGACGCTGGTCAAACTGGGCAAACAAAACGAGCTCCCGCTCTTTGTCGGGGGCGGCATCGGGAAAAACGGCAATCTGGCGGCCAATGCCGCCGCACTGATCATGCTGGGCGCCAGCGGCGTTCAGACGGGAAAATACATCATGCAGGCGGCCGCGGGCTGTCTGGGATCTGAAGGAGACCGCTGCAACGTCTGCAACATCGGCGTGTGCCCCAAAGGCATCACCTCGCAGGACCCCCGTCTGGACAGGCGGCTGGACCCGGAGCGAGTCGCGCAGCGGCTGGTGGACGTTTTTTTAACCTTCGACACGGAATTGAAAAAGATCGTGGCGCCGCTGGGACGTTCGACGTCGCTGCCGATCGGCATGTCGGACGCCTTGGGGATCAGCGATGCGGATGCGGCCGAACGGTTGAACATCAAATACGTTTTGTAGGGAACGCTCGCATGCAGGGAACGGTCGCGACCGTTCCCTACGGACAGGAAAGAGAAACAGGCGAGGACCATGACCAAAAAAGATACGATCAAAATTGCCGGTGTGGAAAACCATGTGCGCGTGGATTCACGGATTCTGGAAGAACGCATTCAGAAGGCCGTGGAGGACGGCTGCCGTCACATTGAAGTCACCGCAGAGGGGCAGCACGGCATTGGAGGCCGTCTCTGGCGGGCGCATGATGAACCGGTGAAAGTCGATGTGCTGGGCACATCCGGCCAGCGCCTGGGGTCGATGGGATTTGCGAACACCACGATTCAAGCATTCGGCCCCGCCTCCGACGATGTTGGCTGGCTCAACGCGGGTGCAAAAATCATTGTGCACGGAAATGCCACCAACGGCGTGGCAAACGCCATGGCGCAAGGCCGGATCTATATCGGCGGCAACATCGGCGCGCGCGGCATGACCATGACCAAATACAACCCGCGCTTTGAACCGCCCGAACTCTGGGTCTTCGGAAAAGTGGGAGACTCGTTTGCGGAATTCATGGCGGGTGGTATCGCCGTAATTTGCGGCGCGGGCGCGGAAGAAGAAAAAAACGTGCTTGGATACCGGCCCTGCGTCGGCATGGTCGGCGGAAAAATATTCTTCCGCGGCAGTCAGGAAGCTTACAGCAGCTCCGATGCCCGGCTGGTAACCGAACTTCCGGACTTTGAGTGGGAGTGGTTGAAGCAAAACCTCACAACATTTCTCGAGGCCATCGGCAAACAGTATTTATTTGAACAGCTCGCGGAAAAACGGGAAGACTGGCGGCTTTTGATCGCCCGTAAACCTTCTGAAAAGCCCGCTCGTTTAATTCGTCCGATGGCGAAATTCAAACAGGAGGTCTGGGAAAATGAGCTGGGCAGGGGCGGGTTGATCGGCGATTTGTCCAGTCTGGACCGCTCTCCGATCGACATGATTCCCACCGGAGCGCTCCGGCGTTATGTTCCCACCTGGGAAAACGGAAAATATGCGCCGCCCTGTCAGGCGGCCTGTCCGACCGGTATTCCCGTTCAAAAACGATGGGAGCTGATCCGCAAAGGCCATCTGGAAGAAGCCGTGAACCTGGCGCTGGAATACACCCCTTTCCCCGCGGCCGTCTGCGGCTATCTGTGTCCGAACCTCTGTATGCAGAACTGCACGCGCAACCTGGTAAATCTGGAACCGGTTAACGTTGCCCTGCTGGGCAAAGCGTCTCTGGAAGCAAAGGAACCCCGGCCCCGCCCGCGGACCGGGAAAAAAGTGGCGGTGGTCGGCGGAGGAGCGGCGGGCCTTTCCGTCGCCTGGCAGCTGTGGCTTGCAGGCCACGAAACCGTAATGATTGAAAGCCAAAAGCGGCTGGGAGGGAAAATTGCGGATGCCATTCCGCAAAGCCGCATTCCCTCCGACGTGGTAGAGCATGAAATCGGGCGGCTGGCCAAAAATATTCACAAGGTTCACCTGGGCAAGCCCTTGACGAAGGAGCAGTTCGCCAGGTTCAAAAGCGAAAATGATTTTGTCGTGATTGCCACGGGCGCGTCGCGGCCGCGCGTTCTCAACATTCCCGGCGTGGAAAAATCCGTAAGCGCGCTGGAGTTCCTGCGGCAGAGCAAACAAAACCGCGCCAAAACCGGCGAGCAGATCGTGATCATCGGCGCGGGCAATGTGGGCTGCGACGCTGCGACGGAAGCCTTTCGTCTGGGCGCCAAAAGCGTCGTTCTGATTGACGTCCAGGAACCGGCATCTTTCGGCGCGGAGAGAAAACAGGCCGAAGCCGCCGGCGCGAAATTTCTCTGGCCGCGCTTCACCCGGGCCATCACGGACCGGGGCGTCGAACTGACCGACGGAGAGATGTTGCCCGCGGACACGGTCATTGTCGCCGTCGGGGATCTTCCGGATTTGTCCTTTCTGCCTCAGAACATCGCGACGGAAAAGGGTTTTGTCGTGGTGGATGAAACCTACGCCACAAGCGATCCTCAGGTTTACGCCATCGGCGACGTGGTCCGTCCCGGTCTGCTGACCGACGCCATCGGCGCCGGACGCATTGCCGCCCGGTCGATCAACGATCGGCTCCAGGGGACGGATCAGACCTACGACCAGCTGCCGCCGATCAGCCAGGAGCGCGTCAAACTGCAGTATTTCGACCCGCGGATCCGCGCGTTTGCCGACACGGCTTCCTGCGCGACGAACTGCGCCTCCTGCGGGGCATGCCGCGACTGCGGCCTGTGCGAGGAAATATGCCCGCAAAACGCGATCTTCCGCAGAGAGCTGCCGGACGGCGGGTTTGAATACGCCGTCGATGAGGAACGCTGCATCGGCTGCGGTTTTTGCGCGGGCGCCTGTCCGACGGGAGTCTGGGAGCTTTTGGAAAACAAACCTTTGGAATAAAAAAATTACAATTAAGGATGACAAAGCCATGAAAAAGACAAAAGCAACAGCGGCGGCGGAAAGAATCTACGTGATCGAAAAAGAGAAGTTCGTTCCCGTATCGCAGTATTTTGGCGAGGACACCTTCAATCATAAGATCATGAAGCAGAAGCTTCCCAAAGACACCTTTCGAAAACTGATGGAAGCGATGAACGAAGATAAAAAACTGGATCATGAAACGGCCAATATCGTCGCCCACGCCATGAAGGAATGGGCGCTGGAAAAGGGCGCGACCCACTTTGCGCACTGGTTCCAGCCCATGACCGGCATCACCGCCGAAAAGCACGACGCGTTTGCCGACCCCTGCGGCCCCGGCGCGGTCATCGAGCGGTTTTCCGGCAAGCAGCTGGTGCAGGGGGAACCGGACGCGTCCTCCTTCCCCTCCGGCGGCATTCGGGCGACCTTTGAGGCGCGCGGCTACACGGCATGGGACATGTCATCGCCCGCCTTCATCAAGCGCAACGGAATCTCCACGACCCTGTGTATTCCGACCGTTTTCATCTCCTACACGGGAGAGGCGCTGGACAAAAAGACACCTCTTCTGCGCTCCAGCCGCGCGGTAAGCCAAAGCGCCGTTAACATGCTCAAGCTTTTGGGGGCCAAAAACATCCGGAGGGTTTACTCCAATCTGGGGCCGGAGCAGGAGTATTTTCTCATCGACATGGACTACTACTACAAGCGGCAGGATCTGGTGCTGGCCGGACGGACGGTGATCGGCGCGCCGCCGGCCAAGGGTCAGGAGCTGGAAGACCAGTATTTCGGCAGCATTCGGGAGCGGATTTCCTCCTACATGCATGATGTCGAAGAAGACCTGTTCAAGCTGGGCATTCCGGCCAAGACGCGCCACAACGAGGTTGCGCCCAGCCAGTACGAAATTGCACCCGTTTTTGAAGAGGCCAATCTGGCGGTCGATCATAATCAACTGGTGATGGATACGCTGAAGTCCGTGGCCAGAAAACATTTTCTTTCCGCGCTGCTTCATGAAAAGCCGTTTGCCCGAATCAACGGATCGGGGAAACATGTCAACTGGTCGCTTGCCGACGACAACGGCAACAATCTGCTCAACCCCGGCAAAACGCCGCAGGACAACATTTCGTTTCTGGTGTTTCTGATCGCCGCGGTCCGCGCCGTATACAAGCACGCCGATATTCTGCGCGCCTCCGTCGCATCTTATGCGAACGACCACCGACTGGGCGCCAATGAAGCGCCTCCCGCGATTATTTCCGTCTTCCTGGGAGAACAGTTGACACAGATTCTCGACAGCATCGAAAAGGGAAAAGTCGCGAAGGCAACCAACGAGGAAATCATCGATCTGGGCATATCCTCTCTGCCGCAGGTCAGCAAGGACAATACCGACCGCAACCGGACCTCTCCGTTTGCCTTTACCGGCAACAAGTTTGAATTCCGGGCGGTGGGCTCCTCTCAGTCCATCTCGTTCCCGGCGGCGGTCATCAACACCATCGTGGCCGAAAGCCTGGACGAATTGGCTGAAAAGATCAAAACCAAAGGCGCGAAGAACATCAACCAGGCGGTATTTGAGGTTTTAAAAAGCGAGATTCGGGTCATCAAGCCGATTCTCTTCAACGGCGACAACTACACCAAAGAGTGGGAAGCCGAAGCCGCCAAAAGAGGTCTGCCGAATTTCAAGACGACACCCGCGGCGCTGGGGGCGCTCGCCACGGACAAGGCGTTTCATCTTTTTGAAAAGTACCAGGTGCTCTCCCGTGTGGAGCTTCAATCCCGGTATGTTATTTATCTGGAAAAATACATCAAAGACCTGGAAATTGAAGTCAAGTGCCTGGATCATATCTGCCTGAACCAGGTCCTTCCGGCGGCGGTGGACTATCAGAAGGACTTGGCCGAAGCCGTGATCGCAACAAAAGCGGCTCTAGGCAATGCCGCCCTGACCGCCGAAACCGATCTTCTAAAGAAGGTCATCCGCCTGGTCAATGACGTCTATGCCGGGCTCAAGGAAGTGAGGGCCGGGGTGGAGAAGGCCGACGCCGTGCATGACAAAGCGAAAAAGGCGCAAGCGCTGTGCGGAAAAATCAAACCGAGGATGGACGCGCTGCGGGAATCCGTGGATGAACTGGAAAACCTGGTGGATGACGAAAGGTGGCCTCTGCCCAAGTTCTGGGAAATGTTGTTTATCTGCTGACACAACGGCAGGGCAAGCTTGCAAGGCTTTCCCTGCCGTCCTCTTTGAGGAACCATGGAATTGCAAAAGGACCCATCGTGAAAAATACGAAATTTATTTTTGTGACCGGCGGCGTTCTGTCGTCGCTGGGCAAAGGCCTGGCGGCGGCATCGATTGCGGCCGTCCTGGAGTCGCGCGGTCTTCGCGTCACCAATCAGAAGCTGGATCCCTACATCAACGTGGATCCCGGCACAATGAGCCCGTTTCAGCACGGAGAGGTCTTCGTCACGGACGACGGCGCCGAAACGGATTTGGATTTGGGGCATTACGAAAGATTTTCCTCAACCTGTATGGGCAAGCGCAACAACCTGACGACCGGGCAAGTTTACTTCTCCGTCATTACCAAAGAAAGACGCGGCGACTACCTGGGCAAAACCGTTCAGGTGATTCCGCATATCACGAACGAAATCAAGGACTTCATTCGTGAAACCGCGCAGGGGTTCGACGTTTCCATCGTGGAAATCGGCGGCACGGTGGGCGACATCGAAAGCCTTCCCTTTCTGGAGGCCATCCGCCAGTTCCGCAACGAGGCAGGCCGTCAAAACGCGATTTTCATCCATCTGACCTGGGTGCCGTTCATCAAAACCGCCGGTGAAGTGAAGACCAAGCCCACGCAGCACAGCGTCAAAGCTTTGCGTGAAATCGGCATTCAGCCGGACATTCTTCTTTGCCGGACGGAAAACTTTCTATCTGACGAAATCAAAGGCAAGATTGCTCTGTTTTGCAATGTTGAAGTCAACTGCGTCTTTACTGCCAAGGATGTCGGCTGCATCTACGAAGTCCCGCTGGTCTATCACCGCGAAGGCCTGGATGCCAAAATCATCGAGCTTTTGAACATGTGGACCGGCCAGCCCAGGCTTGGGGAATGGGAAAATGTGGTCGAAAAATTTCACCATCCTGCCCATGAGGTCTGCATCGGCATCGCGGGCAAATATGTCAACCTGACGGATTCCTACAAAAGCCTGAATGAGGCGCTTGTGCACGGCGGCATCGCCAACAACTGCCGGGTGAAACTGAAATTCGTTGATACGGAAAAGATCGAAAAGGAAGGCGCGGACCGACATTTGTCGGATGTGGAGGCCGTGCTGGTGCCGGGCGGCTTCGGGAACCGCGGCATCGAAGGCATGATCCTGGCGGCGCGCTATGCGCGGGAAAACCAAATCCCCTATTTCGGCATCTGCCTGGGCATGCAGATGGCGGTGATCGAATACGCCCGCAACGTCTGCGGCATGGAAGAAGCCAACAGCTCGGAGTTTGATCCGGCAACCCCGCATCCGGTCATTGACCTGTTGCCGGAACAGCGCACCGTGTGCGACAAGGGAGCCTCCATGAGGCTGGGCGCCTGGCCCTGCGCCATTGCCGAATCTTCCTTTGCCTTTGACGCCTACGGTCAGCAAGAAATCTCGGAGAGGCACCGGCACCGCTATGAGTTCAACAATGATTTCAAAAAGACGCTGACCGAAAAAGGTCTGCGCATCACCGGCGCGTCTCCGGACGGCCGCCTGGCGGAAATCGTGGAAATTTCAGACCACCCGTGGTTTCTCGGGTGCCAGTTTCACCCGGAATTCAAATCCCGCCCGACCTTGCCGCATCCGCTGTTCAGCAAATTCATCAAGGCAGCGCTGAAACAGACCGGGAAATGACCCGATATGCGCCATAGTTCACAAGGAAATAGGCAATCCCATGTCCCCATTTAAGAAAAATCGCCGGGCCCTGCTTGTTCTCGAAGACGGAACCGTTTTCGAAGGTTCCGCCTTTGCCGGCGAGGGCGAGGCCCTGGGGGAAGTCGTCTTCAACACCGGCATGACCGGCTATCAGGAAATCGTCACCGATCCTTCCTATAAAGGACAGATCGTCGCCATGACCTACCCGCTGATCGGGAACACCGGCGTCAATAATGAGGACATGGAATCGGCGGTCCTTCATCTGGAGGGCTTCATCGTCCGGGAATATCAATCCCACCCCAGCAACTGGCGGATGACGAAAAGCCTCAAGGCTTATCTGGAGGATGCCGGAAAAATCGGCATGGAGGGCCTGGACACGCGCGCCCTGACGCGCCGCCTGCGCCTGTCCGGCTCCATGAAGGGGATCCTTTCGACTGTTTCGAGAGACATTCCTTCTCTGCTAACAAAAGTGCAAAACGCTCCCGGGCTGGTCGGCAGGGACTTGGTTCAGGAAGTTTCCTGCACCAAACCCTATCGCTGGGATAAGGGCGCGCCCGAAGCCGTCAGCCTTCCCGTCGGGAAATCGCCGGGAAATCCCCGGGTGGTTGTCCTGGACTGCGGCGTCAAATATAATATTCTGAGGATTCTGGAATCAAACGGCTGCGAAGTGATCGTTCTGCCGGCCGGGGCCACGGGCCGACAGATCCTGTCCTGCTCTCCGGACGGCATTCTTTTCTCCAACGGGCCGGGCGATCCGGCGGCCCTGCCGTATATTGTGGAGGCCGCCCGCAACGTGCTAGGAAAAGCGCCCGTGTTCGGCATCTGTCTGGGACATCAGATTCTCGCTCAGGCTCTCGGCGGAAAAACCCGCAAACTCAAGTTCGGCCACCACGGCATCAATCAGCCGGTGAAAAATCTGAAAACCGGCCGGGTGGAAATCACATCCCAGAACCACGGTTTTGCCGTCGTCCTGGAATCGGTCGGGCATAAGGCGTCCCCGACTTTTACGAACCTCAACGACGGGACCTCCGAAGGGATGAAGGCGGAAGGCGCGATGAGCGTGCAGTACCACCCCGAGGCCGCGCCGGGGCCCCGCGATGCGGAATATCTGTTTGCCGATTTCGTGGCCCTGATGAAAAAGCGAAGGTAACCCGTGCCGAAACGAACCGACCTGAAAAAAATACTGCTCATCGGATCCGGGCCGATCATCATCAGCCAGGCCTGTGAGTTCGACTACTCCGGCACGCAGGCCGTGAAGGCTCTGCGGGAGGAAGGCTATGAAGTCGTCCTCATCAACTCCAACCCGGCCACCATCATGACCGATCCGGAAATGGCCGACCGCACCTACGTGGAGCCGATTACGCCGGAAGCCGTGGAAAAAATCATCGCGCGCGAACGGCCGGACGCCCTCTTGCCCACGCTGGGCGGACAGACCGGCCTCAATACCGCCGTGGCGCTGGCCGAGTCTGGCGTCCTGGCAAAATACGGCGTGGAAATGCTCGGCGCGTCTCTGCCGGTCATCCACAAGGCCGAAGACCGCGAAAAATTCCGCCATGCCATGGAGCGCATCGGCCTTGCCATGCCCAAAAGCGGCTTTGCCCGCAATATGGAGGACGTCCGGCGCATCGCAGAAGACATCGGTTTTCCGATCATCATTCGGGCGGCATTCACCCTGGGCGGCACGGGCAGCGGCGTGGCCTACAACCGCGAAGAACTGGAGGAAATCGCCAAAGCGGGGCTGGAGGCCAGCATGATTTCCGAAGTGATGGTCGAACAGTCGGCGCTGGGCTGGAAGGAATACGAGCTGGAAGTGATGCGCGACCGGGCCGACAATGTCGTCATCATCTGTTCGATCGAAAACTTCGACGCGATGGGTGTGCACACCGGCGAATCGATCACCGTCGCGCCCGCGCAGACGCTTACCGACCGCGAGTATCAAAAAATGCGGAATGCCGCGATTGCCATCATGCGGGAAATCGGCGTGGAAACGGGCGGCTCCAATGTGCAGTTTGCCGTTCATCCGAACACCGGAGAGATGATTGTCGTCGAGATGAATCCGCGCGTGTCGCGCTCTTCGGCGCTGGCTTCGAAAGCTACGGGTTTCCCGATCGCCAAGATCGCCGCAAAGCTGGCCGTGGGCTACACCCTTGATGAGATTCCCAACGACATCACGCGCGAAACGATGGCTTCTTTTGAACCCGCTCTGGACTATGTGGTGACGAAAATTCCCCGCTGGACGTTTGAGAAATTTCCCGAAACGGAAGATTTTCTGACCACCTCCATGAAGTCGGTGGGCGAAACCATGGCCATCGGCCGGACATTCAAGGAATCGCTGCAAAAGGCGATCCGCTCGCTGGAGATCGGCCGCTTCGGCCTCGGCCAGGCGCTGCCCGATACGGAGCCGGCCAAAAGCGAACTGCTGACGAGCAAACTGGTCAAACCCAATTCGCTGCGCCTCTTTTACATCGCCGAAGCGCTGAGAAGCGGCATGACGGTGGACGACGTTTACGAAAAGACAAAAGTCGACCCCTGGTTTCTGCATCAGATTCAGGAGATTCTGGAGGCGGAAGAAGAGCTGGCCGGGAGCAAACCGTCGGTGGAGCTTTTGCGCGACGCCAAGAAAATGGGATTTTCCGACCGAGCGCTGGGGGCGCTATGGAATAAAACGGAATTTGAAATCCGCGATTGGCGAAAACGGGAAAACATTGCTCCCGTCTATAAACTGGTGGACACGTGCGCGGCGGAGTTTGAAGCCTATACGCCCTATTACTATTCCACCTACGAGCAGGAAACCGAAATCCGTCCGTCCGCCAAAAAGAAAGTCGCCATCATCGGCGGCGGACCCAACCGCATCGGCCAGGGCATCGAGTTCGACTACTGCTGCGTGCACGCCTCTTTTGCGCTCTCCGAAGAAGGCGTGGAAAGCATCATGATCAACTCCAACCCGGAGACGGTCAGCACGGACTACGACACCTCCGACAAGCTGTTCTTCGAACCGGTGACGCTCGAAGACGTTTTGCACATTCTCGAGGCGGAAAAGCCCGACGGCGTGATCGTGCAGTTCGGCGGCCAGACGCCCCTCAACCTGGCCACGGGGCTGGAGGAGGCGGGTGTTCCGATCATCGGGACGTCGCCCGCCGCCATCGACCGGGCGGAAAACCGCGATCGGTTTCAGGAAATCGTCAGTAAACTGAACCTCAAACAGCCGGACAACGATACGGCGATGGACGTGGAAGGAGCGCTGGCCGCCGCCGACCGCATCGGCTACCCGGTGCTGGTGCGCCCCTCCTACGTACTGGGCGGCCGGTCCATGGAAATCGTCTACGATCCCGAAACCCTCCGGTCGTTCATGGCCAGGGCTCTTCTGGTTTCACCGGGGCACCCGATTCTGATCGACCGGTTTCTGGAAGACGCGGTGGAAATTGACGTGGACGCGATTTCCGACGGCCGGACCACCGTGGTCGCCGGCATCATGGAGCATATCGAGGAAGCGGGTATTCACTCGGGCGACTCCGCCTGCATTTTGCCCCCCGTCACGATTGCCCCTTCGATGATGGAGCGCATCGAAGCGCAAACCAAAATGTTGGCCGCCGAGCTGGGCGTCGTCGGTCTGATGAACATCCAGTACGCCATCAAGGACAAAGAGCTGTATGTTCTGGAGGTCAACCCCCGCGCGTCGCGCACGGTGCCTTTCGTGAGCAAGGCCGTCGGCGTGCCGCTGGCGAAGCTCGCCACCAAAGTCATGCTGGGAAAAACGCTTCAGGAGCTGGGCTTCACGCAAACCGTCATTCCGAAGCATGTGTCCGTCAAGGAAGCGGTTTTCCCGTTCAATCGCTTTCCCGGCGCGGACATCATCCTGGGGCCGGAGATGAAATCCACCGGCGAGGTGATGGGCATCGACCGCTCTTTCGGAATGGCCTTTGCCAAATCCCAGCTAGCCGCCGGCTTTAACATGCCGACGTCCGGCAGCGTCTTCATCAGCGTTCACGACCGGCACAAGGAAGGGATCGCGGACGTGGCCGCATCACTTGCAAAGCTGGGCTTCAACATTTTAGCGACGTCGGGAACGGCTGCATATCTGAACGGCCGGGGAATCGCCGCGACGACGGTTCGCAAGGTGAGCGAAGGACGGCCCCACGTGGTGGATTTGATCAAAAACGGCGACATCCAAATGGTGATCAACACCAGCGTTGGACGCAAGTCAACGCAGGACGCGTATTCGATCCGCCACGGCGCTTTATCGTACAATATCATTTACACCACGACCCTGGCCGGCGCGCGGGCGCTCACCGAAGCGGCAAAGGCATGGAAGGAAGAAGACTGGGGAGCGTACCCGCTGCAGGAGTATTACAAAAAGCAACACCTTCCTTTACTTCCCTCCCTTGATACCCTGAAGGGCACAAGTGGGAGGAATTGAGGTTCACCAAGAGTTTGAATGTTTGGACGCAATCAGAACCTTTTCTTCCCTCCCTTGATGGGAGGGATTGAGGGAGGGTGAAACGCCCCCTCCCCTTTATCCCCTCCCACAAGGGGAGGGGAAATAATGTGGAGAAACAAAATGTTGTCTTTAACTGAAAATGAACAGGAAGATTCCAGTCGGCCCCGCGAGGCGTGCGGCCTTTTCGCCATTTACGGCAATGAGGATGCCGCCCGCGTAACGTACTTCGGCCTTTTTGCCCTGCAGCATCGCGGCCAGGAATCCGCCGGCATCGTCGTCTCCAACGGATGCAGCGTTTTCGAACACAAGGGAATGGGCCTTGCCTCCACCGTCTTCAATGAGAATATTCTGCAAAAACTGACCGGCTCTCTGGCCATCGGCCATGTTCGCTACTCCACAACCGGTTCCTCCACCCTTTCCAACGCGCAGCCGTTTCTGGTGCATGTGGGCGACGAATACTACGCGCTGGGGCACAACGGCAACATCGTGAACGCCCAGTCCCTGCGGTCCGAACTGGAAGACCGTGGCTCCATTTTCCAATCCACGATGGACAGTGAAGTCATTGTTCATCTGATGGCCCCGCACCTGAAAAGGGGATTGGAAAAGGCACTTTCCATCGCGCTTCAGCAGGTTGAAGGCGCCTATTCTCTGGTGATGCTGACCCGAAACCGAATCATCGCCGCCCGCGACCCGCGCGGGTTTCGCCCGCTGGCGCTGGGAAAACTGAACGGCGGCTGGGTGGTGGCTTCCGAAACCTGCGCCTTCGATTTGGTGGGGGCCGAGTACATCCGCGACGTCGAACCGGGGGAAATCCTGATCATTGATGCCGACGGCTGCAAGAGCCTGAAACCCTTCGCGCCGGTGAAGCCCTGCCACTGCATTTTTGAGCTGATTTACTTTTCACGCCCCGACAGCCAGATCTTCGGCCAGAACGTGTATCTCTGCCGCAAACAGTTGGGCCACGAACTGGCCCGGGAATACCGGCTGGACGTCGATCTGGTCATGCCTTTTCCGGATTCCGGAAACTACGCCGCCATCGGCTACGCGGAGGAAAGCGGCATTCCCTTTGAAATGGGCATGATCCGCAATCATTACGTGGGTCGCACGTTCATTCAGCCGACGCAGCCCATGCGTGATTTCGGCGTGCGCGTCAAACTCAATCCGGTCAAGCCGCTTCTGGCCGGCCGAAAAGTCATGATCGTCGAGGATTCCGTCATCCGCGGCACCACGAGCCGCAATCGCGTCAAGAACCTGCGGGAAATAGGCGTGAAGGAACTGCACATGGTCATCAGTTGTCCGCCGACGCTTTTCCCCTGTCCCTACGGGATTGATTTTTCCTCCAAGGGGGAACTGATCGCCGCCAAAAAGGAAACCGAACAGGCGATTGCCGAATTCATCGGTCTGGATTCGCTGCACTACCTGTCCGTGGACGGCATGGTCCGAGCCACCGGCCTGTCCAAAAACTGCTTCTGCCTGGCCTGCTACACCGGCGACTACCCCATCGCCCCGCCCGTGAAAATCGACAAGTACTGCATGGAATTGAAGTGATTTTTCCTTCGGGATGCTTCAAGCTCTCCCGAATTCGGCTTCCCTTTTTCCGCCACGGGGTGTAAAAAGGCAGGTCATGGAAACGTTGCTGTCCATCGCGGTAGGAATCGGGTTGGCCGCAGCCTGCGGCTTTCGGGTTTTCGTCCCACTGCTTATCCTCAATCTGGCGGCGACAGGCGGAGCGTTGACCCTGCCTTCCGGCTTTGCCTGGATGGGGAGCCATTATGCGACGGTCGCTTTTGCCGTCGCGACCGCAGCCGAAATCATCGGCTACTATGTTCCCTGGTTCGATCATGTGCTGGACACGATCGCAACGCCCGCGGCGATTGCTGCGGGAACCCTGACCACGGCCGCCTTCCTGACGGACGTTTCCCCGTTTCTAAAATGGACGACCGCCCTGATCGCGGGCGGAGGCACGGCGGGCCTGATTCAGGCTTCGACAGTCTTTTTGCGTGCAAAATCCTCCCTGGCAACCGGCGGGGCAGCCAATCCCCTCTTCTCCACGATGGAAGTGGCGGGGGCGGTGGTCACGGCGATCCTGGCCATTCTGCTGCCTCTTGTCTGTATTGTGCTTGTGCTGATCTTCTGCGTGTGGGCCGCAAGAAAAGTGATTCGGTTTTTTTTGAAAAAAAACAAAGCCGGGACGCAAAGCTCCTGAAGCAAAACCGGTCCGGGCTCACCGGAAAGGTTTGCATAATACACATCCGTCATTGCGGTGAGCCGAAGCCCTGAGCAAAGCGAAGGGGTAGCGAAGCAATCTCATAAATTATGATGTTTAAAGAGATCGCCACGTCGCTTCCGCTCCTCGCGATGACAAGATATTAATGATGCAAAGCTTTCCACCGGTGAGCAGCGCCTGAAACAAACGCTTTTGCCTCTCACCCCTTCCGGCCGTAAATGTCCACGCGGCAGCACTCTTTAAATCCGGCCTGCTCATAGACGGTCAAACCATCCGGCGAGGATTGAAGCGATGCATAGCGGGCGCCCGCCGCCCGGGCATGATGCAGCGTCGTCAGCACCAGCTCCCGGCCGATGCCCCGACGGCGATACTCGCCAAGCGTCGTGATAAAATAGAGACCCGCGGCATTACCTGCCAGAAAAAGCAGGGAGGCCGCCACGGGTCTGTAGCCGTCAAACGCCAGAAAGGCTTTTTGGGGAGAGTCGGGGCCGAGAGAAAAGGCACCGGCAAAGCGATCATAAGAAGTCCGGTCGCCTTGTGAAAAATCAAAACCGGCAAAGGTCACCTCTTGCCACAGCGCCAGATCTTCCTGATTTTCAACCCGGCGGACCGTTGCCGCTGGTTCTTGAAGCGGCAAAGCGCCCAGGTCCGCCAGCAGGCACGGCATATTCAGCAGATGCACGTGGCCTGTGTCTTTGAGCAGCCGAATCGTTTCCGCGGTTTTGGCGCGGGGAAATACCCACCACCAGTAGGGCAGGGACGCCGTTTCATAATATTTTTCAACCTGCCGGACCCATGGCGCGTCTCCCTGTGTCAGGGGCGATTCGCTCCAGGCCATGTTCAGATCGGCCGAGGCGATCCCCGTCTGCATCGCCCGGACCGGACCAAAAACGTCAAATGTGTTTTGAAGGCCGCCCCAATGGCGGCAAACGGCAAAAAAAGTATCTTCAATGACGCGGACATAAGACATGGGGATTACGAGGCAATACGCGCCAGCTTCATCCAGCTTACGTTTTTCCAGACGGAATCAGCGGCGGAAGATTTTTCGGCGGTGGGGTTCAGACCGCATTTCAAAGCAAAATACCGGTGAAAGGCCAGCGAGCCGGTTAACTCGGGATGAAAAACCGTGACTAAAATACGGTCATTTTCGGCGGCGGCGATATAATCGTCCATTCGGAGCAGAACGTGAACATCTTCTCCCGCGCGAAGAATTTTCGGCGCGCGGATGAAGGTTAAAGGAACCGGCTCCTCGGAGACGGCTCCAATAAACGCTTCACTTTTAAAGCTGTCAAGCTGGCTGCCGAAGCCGTTGCGTTCGATTTCCATGTCGATCAGGCCCAGAAAGGCTTTTTCGCCGACTACTTTATCGGCCAGCAGAATGGCGCCGGCGCACGTGCCCCAGATCTTCATGCCGCGGCTGTGATGTTGGAGAATAACGTCTTTCAGGTCAAAGATTGTCAGAAGCCGCGCCAGACAGGTGCTTTCGCCGCCGGGAATAATCAATCCGGCCAGATCGGCAAAATCCGACGCCTGTTTGACTCGCTTATAGGGAAGCCCCAGTCTTTCCAGATGCTCCAGGTGCTCGTGAACACCGCCCTGAAGGTCCAGAACACCGATGATTCCCGGTTCATCGCCCACTAAACGCACTGACATAACAAATACTTACCAGCCTCGCTTGGCCAGAATCTGCTCGGGCGGAATCTGTCCGATTTCCAGACCCGGCATGGCCT
>JAQVQT010000026.1 GCA_028701435.1 Smithellaceae bacterium
CTGATTCTTCTTTATTTCGGGCGGCGCTGACGGTTTTCATTGACAGCCCCGGCGGATTCTGATTATTTGCCTGAACTTTTTGACGAAACCAGGAAACGATGCAGGTAAAGGATTTTTCATACATTCTGCCGGAAGAACTCATCGCCCAGCACCCGCGTCCGCAAAGGGACGCTTCGCGCATGATGAGGCTTCATCGCGGCGCCAAAACCATTGAGGATGACCGGTTTGCCGCCCTGCCGGAATATCTGGAACGGGGCGACGTTCTCGTCGTCAATGATTCCCGCGTGATTCCGGCAAGAATTTACGGGAAAAAACCGACCGGCGCGATCCTGGAACTGCTGCTTCTGGCTCGCAGGGAAAAAAATGACGGGGAGGAATGGTGGGAAGTTCTGGCTCGCCCGGCAAAGAGGCTGAAAGAACAGGACGTCATCGACCTCGGCCATGCCTGCGAAGCAAGAGTCGTCGCCCGCATCTCCGACAAGAAATGGCTGATGGCCTTTGGCGCCAAAGACGGTTTTGAAAACTATCTGGAACGCTTCGGGCGGGCTCCGCTGCCCCCTTACATTCGAAGAAAAAAAAGTGTGGATCCGGATCAAACGAATGACCGCCGGCGCTACCAAACCATTTACGCGAAAACGCCCGGCTCCGTCGCAGCGCCGACCGCCGGCCTGCATTTTTCGTCAGACGTTCTAAACGCTCTGCGCTCCAGAGGCGTTCAGGTAGCGTCCGTGACGCTGCATGTCGGTCTGGGCACGTTTATGCCGATTGAAGCCGAACAGGTGGAAGACCATGTCATGCAGCCGGAATTTTTTGAAATCAGCGCGGAGACCGCCCAAATCATCAACGGGGCAAAACGGGTGATCGCCGTGGGCACCACCTCCACCCGGACGCTGGAGAGCGCGGCGGATAAAGACGGCCATATTTCACCCGGGTCGGGCGAAACGAGCCTGTATATTTACCCCGGTTACACCTTTAAAAGAGTGAACGGGCTTTTGACCAATTTTCATCTGCCCCGATCCTCTTTGTTTTTATTGGTTTCGGCCTTTGCCGGAGTGAATCTAATTCGGCAGGCCTACGAACACGCCGTGCACAAGCGTTATTTATTTTACAGCTACGGCGACTGTATGCTGATTGTATAGGATGGCTTTCATGCCTTTTGCTTTTGAAGTAACCGGAAAGGACCCGCAGACCCGCGCGCGGCTGGGAAAAATCACCACCGCGCACGGCACGGTGGATACACCCGCGTTCATGCCCGTCGGCACGCAGGGAACGGTAAAGTCTCTTCGCCCCGAAGATCTTCTGCAATGCGGCGCTCAAATGATCCTGGGCAATACGTACCATCTCTATCTGCGCCCCGGGCATGAAACCGTTCGCCGGCTGGGCGGCCTTCATGCGTTCATGAACTGGCCGGGGCCGATCCTCACGGACAGCGGCGGGTTTCAGGTTTACTCTCTGGCCGCGCTGCGCAAAATCGGGCCGGAAGGCGTGATGTTCCGGTCCCACATCGACGGGTCAAAACATTTCCTGAGCCCGAAAAAAGCCGTTGAAATTCAGGAAGCGCTGGGCTCGGACATCATGATGTGCCTCGACGAGTGCACGCCCTACCCCGCCACATTCAGGCAAACGCGGGATTCGCTGGCCCTGACGATCCAATGGGCCAAAGCCTGCCGCGAGGCCAAAACCAACCCCGAACAGGCGCTGTTCGGTATTGTGCAGGGCGGAACCTATCCTGATTTGCGCAGGCAGGCCGCGGAAGAGATGGTCCCCCTCGGCTTTGACGGGTATGCGCTGGGCGGCGTCAGCGTTGGCGAACCCAAAGTCATGATGTACGCCATCACGGACGAAATCTCCCCCCTGCTGCCCGAAGACAAGCCCCGCTACCTGATGGGCGTCGGCATGCCGGAAGACATCGTTTACGGCGTATCCCGCGGCATCGATCTGTTTGACTGCGTGATTCCCACACGCTCGGCCCGGCATGGATTATTGTTTACAAATTCCGAAAAGATTGTTATAAAAAACGCCCGCTGGCGGGAAGATCATTCCCCGCTTGACGAAACATGCGATTGCTACACCTGTAAAAATTACTCCCGGGCGTATTTAAGGCATCTTTATGTTGCCGGTGAGATACTGGCTATGATATTGAATACCATTCATAATATCCGCCACTATATGCGCCTTCTGGAAAACATACGGGCGGCCGTCAGGGAAAAACGTTTCGGGGAATGGGAAAAGGATTTTCTCAACAAGCAAAGATGATAAACTGGTAAAAAGTAATCCAAACCGTCACCCCGGCGAAAGCCGGGGTCTATAACTAATTGTAATTACTGGATACCGGCCTTCGCCGGCATGACGAAACGGGTGCGAAATTGACTTTTTACGAGGTCATCAAGGATAAAACCATAAAAAGGGCTGATTCAAAGCAACTCGATTGAAGGAGGAACCAACATTGATATCTACAGCATTCGCGATGGGCGGCAATCAGGGCGCGCCCGCGGCGCAGGGAGGCTTCGGCGACTGGAGCTTCATCATCATGATGGCGGTGATTTTCGGCATTTTCTATTTCCTGATGATCCGCCCGCAGCAAAAAAAACAAAAGGAACTCAAAACCATGCTGGATAATCTCGCCTACGGCGACATGGTCATGACCACCGGCGGCATCCACGGCAAGGTTACGGGACTGGCCGATGCGGTGGTCACGCTGGAAATCGCCGACAAAGTCAGGATCAAGGTCTCCAGAAGCGCCATCGGCGCTGTTCTTCAGAAGTCAGGCCAGCCGGCTCCGGCGGCAAAAGCCTAGCATAGAAAGGGGCGTTTCATGTTCAAATCTTTAAAGTTCAGGTTGGCCGTCACGGCGGTTGTGAGTCTTGTCGCTCTGTATTTTCTTGTGCCGACGTTTGTCGCACAGATTCCCTCTCCCCTCGATCGGTATTTTCCCAAAGACAAAATTCATCTCGGACTCGACCTGCAGGGCGGCATGCATCTGATTCTGGAGGTGGACGCGGACAAGGCGCTGGAATCCTTGATGGAAAGAACAGCCGGCGACCTGAAGGAATCGTTAATGGAAAACCGGATCCGCTTCCGCAACGTGGAAAAGGCTCAAGGCGCCACGATCAGCATGGAACTGACGGAAGCTTCGGGAAAAACCGCCCTGGAGAAGATTCTCAATGAGCAGTTTTCCGACCTGGAAATTACTTCTTCCGCGCCTCGCGAAGGCGGACAGTTGATCACCCTGGGCGTCAAAAACAAAAGGGCCGCGGATCTGAAAAAGCTGACCGTGGAGCACAGCGTCGAAACCATCCGCAACCGCGTGGACCAGTTCGGCGTTGCCGAGCCGGAAATCATTCCGGAAGGCGAGAACCGCATCATGGTCCAGCTTCCGGGCATCAAGGACCCGGAACGGGCCAAAAATCTTATCGGGAAAACGGCGCTTCTGGAATTCAAGCTGGTGGACGAGGAAAACTCGCTCGACGAGGCCCTGCGCGGCAATGTTCCGGAAGGCTCCGTGGTCGCCTACGGCTCGCGGGAAGACAGGTCCAGCGGCCAGCGCGGCCAGGTGCCCTACCTGCTGAAAAACAAAACCCTGCTCACCGGGGCGTCGCTGGAAACCGCTAAGGTCCAGATTTCCGACCGGTTCGGCGAACCGCACGTCTCCATGAAGTTCAACTCGCAGGGCGCGGCCGATTTCGACCGCATCACCAATGAAAACGTCCGCAAGCGTCTGGCCATCGTGCTCGACGGCGTGGTCCATTCGGCGCCGGTCATTCAGGAAAGAATCTCCGGCGGCCAGGCGCAGATCACCGGAAACTTTACCATGGACGAAGCGCGCGACCTGGCCATCGTACTGCGCGCCGGCGCCCTGCCCGCTCCGGTCAATATTCTGGAGGAAAGAACGGTCGGACCTTCGCTGGGCTCCGACTCGATCCGCCAGGGAATCATGGCCACGCTGATCGGCTTTTTTCTGGTCGTCGTTTTTATGTTCATCTACTACCGTCTTTCGGGACTGGTGGCGGATTCCGTCCTGATTCTGAATGTCATCATCCTGCTGGGCATTCTGGCGGGGTTCAAGGCGACGCTGACGCTGCCCGGCATCGCCGGCATTGTTCTGGTGATCGGCATGGCGGTGGACGCCAACGTGCTCATCTTTGAGCGAATCCGTGAAGAATTGCGGCTGGGGAAACCTCCCCGCGCGGCGATCGACGCCGGATATGCCAAAGCCTTCGTGACCATTCTGGACTCCAATGTCACCACCCTGATTGCCGCCCTGTTTTTGTTCGCGTTCGGCACCGGGCCGGTGAAGGGATTCGCCCTGACCCTGAGCATCGGCATCGTGGTCAGCATGTTTACGGCCGTCTTCGTCACGCGCATCATTTTTGACTACTTTATCTGGAACCGAAGCATTCAGAGGATCAGCATCTAGGCGCAGGATCCATACAGAGGAGAAGAGCATGGAATTTATCAAACCGGGAACACATTTTGATTTTGTGGGAAAAATGAAAATCGCCGTGGGCATTTCCGCGGCGCTGATCATCATCAGCATCCTTTCCGTCCTTTTGCACGGCGGATTGAATTTCGGCATTGACTTCGCTGGCGGAACCATCATTCAGGTAAAGTTTTCAAAAGCCGCTCCGGCCGATGCCATCCGCAGCGCCTTTGCCGGCATCAACGTCGGCGACGCCATCATTCAGGAAATCGGCGAAAATGAAGTCATCGTCCGCACCAACCAGCCCATGACCAAAGAACTGCAGGCGAAGGTGGACCAAGCCATGACCGGACAATTCGGCGCAGGCCAGTACGAAATCCGGCGGATCGAGTTCGTCGGGCCGAAAGTGGGCCGGGATTTAACGCAGAAAGCCGTCCTGGCCATTGTCTTTGCCTGGATCGGCATGCTGATTTACATCGCGTGGCGCTTTGAATTTCGCTACGGTCTGGGCGCCATTATCGCCCTGATTCACGATACGATCATCGTGATCGGCGTGCTTTCCCTGTTGAACAAAGAATTCACGCTGGTGATCGTCGCCGCGCTTTTGACGGTCATCGGCTATTCCATCAACGACACGATCGTGGTCTTTGACCGCATTCGGGAAAACCGCAAAAAGGATCTCAAGCGGACCCTGGGGGATATCATCAATGCAAGCGTCAACGAAACCCTGAGCCGCACGATTCTGACGGCTTTCACGGTGATTCTCGTTCTGCTTTCCCTGTTTTTCCTGGGCGGACCGGTGATCCACGATTTCGCCTTCGCGCTCCTGGTGGGCCTGGTGATCGGCACCTATTCATCGATCTTCATCGCGAGTCCCATTGTGCTCGCTTTTGAAAACATTCAGATATCCAAAGGAAAGAGGAAAAAATAAATTGTCGTCTTTGGCCGCGGCAGGATTTGTCGTCTTCATCCTCCTGCTATTTGCCGGAATGTATCTGAGTCTGTTCGGATGGCCCGGAACCCTCATCATTTTTCTGGATGTTGTTTTCTACGCCATCCTGACGGGCTTTGCCGAGGTCGGCTGGAAGATGCTTCTGGTTCTGCTGGCTCTGGCCGTTCTTTCCGAAGCCGCCGACTGGTGGGCGGGAACCAAAAACGTACACAAAATACCGGCAACCGCAAAAAGCTTCCTGGGAGCGATCCTCGGCGCGTGCACCGGCATGATTCTTCTGACACCATCTTTGTGGGGCCTGGGCATCTGGGGAGGTTTTTTTCTGGGCGGTCTGGCCGGCCTGCTGATTGCGGAATGGATCCGCCAGTCTCAATTGAAAATCCCCCTTCAGGCCTCCGGCGGAGCATTTCTCGCCATGATCGGACAAAAGGCGCTGAAAGGTTTCCTGTCTCTCGTTATGATTTTGATTTCCCTGTCCGGCATTTATTCCTAGGAGCCCGATGATCCCATGAAAGAAAATAAAGCCCCGTCGAAAGACTCGCCCAAAGAAAAAAAACCAGGGCATTCCTCCAAAGCCAAAGTTCAGGAATTCATCGAAGCGATCATTATCGCCATCTTAATCGCCGTCGTCGTCCGGACGCTGATTGTTCAGGCCTACAAAATCCCCTCCCAGTCGATGGTGCCCACCCTTCTCGTCGGAGATCACCTGCTCGTCAACAAATTCATTTACGGCGTTAAGATTCCGCTCTTGAGAAGAACGATCATTCCCGTAACGGATCCGAAAAGAGGGGACATTGTCGTTTTCATTTACCCCCAGGACCGCTCCAAGGACTTCATTAAACGCGTCATCGGCGTGGGGGGCGACAAAATCGAAATTCGCAACAAGAAAATCCTGATCAATGACCGGCCCTACGAGGACCGAATCGGCGTTTATTCCGATCCGGTCTCCTACCCCGCCATCGTCCAGCCCCGCGACAATTTCGGCCCGGTCACGGTCCCCCAAAAAGCTCTCTTTGTGATGGGCGACAACCGCGATCAGAGTCTGGACAGTCGCTTCTGGGGTTTTGTGGAATTGAAGGACGTGGAAGGAAAAGCCATGATCATCTACTGGTCCTGGAACAGCGACGACCAGAGCAATCCTTTGAAAAAAATCCGCTGGGAACGACTGGGAAATCTGCTGCATTGACGCCCGGCCGCGCACATTTTTATCTTGACAGTCAGCCCCCCGAGTTGTATGAACTCGGCAAGAAAACTTTTAATTCGATCCCGTGAGATTGAAAAAGAAGAAAAAATGAAAACAATTTCGCATACGCCCATGAAAGCCTTTCTCCGCAAGGGGAAAGGCTTTTTTTATAACCGTCGCGCATTTTTGATAAACATTCCGCGATGACATGAAGCCGCTGCGGCGGATTACAAAATGAAAGGGACATCATCATGGACAACCGGCCGAAAATCGTGATGGACAGCGACGGCATTGAACGCTGTCTCACGCGCATCGCCTATGAAATCCTGGAGAAAAACAAGGGGATGGACAATCTGGTGCTGGTCGGCATTCGCACCGGGGGCATTTATCTCGCCCTGCGTCTGCAAAAAAGGATCTCGACCATTGAAAACGGGAAAATTCCGATGGGCATTCTCGATGTGACGCTTTATCGCGACGACATCGCCAAATCCGGCAAAAAGGCTCCTCTGGGAAAAACGGATATTCCCTTTGATCTCACGGACAAAAAGGTCATTCTGGTGGACGATGTCCTTTTCACCGGACGAACCATTCGCGCCGCCATGGACGCCCTGATCGATTTCGGCCGTCCGAAAATGATCCAACTGGCCGTCCTGATCGACCGCGGGCATCGGGAGCTGCCGATTCGCGCCGATTACGTCGGGAAAAATCTCCCCTCTTCTCTCTGGGAAGCGGTAAGCGTCAATCTTCTGGAAAAAAACGGCAAAGATGAAGTGGTCATTGAAGAAGGAACCTAAACCCAAATAAGCAAGGCAAGCGTATGATAAAACTGGGGAAAAAAGACATTCTCGGCATCCAGGAAATGACAACGGACGAAATTTCCCTGATCCTGGAAACGGCCGAGTCCTTTCTGGAAATTTCAACGCGCGAAATCAAGAAGGTTCCGACGCTGCGCGGCAAGAGCGTGATCAACCTGTTTTATGAAGCCAGCACGCGCACCCGGACGTCCTTTGAAATCGCGGGCAAAAGACTGAGCGCCGACACCATCAATATTTCCGCTTCCACCAGCTCCGTGGTCAAGGGCGAAACCCTTCTGGATACCGCGCGCACGCTGGAAGCCATGAATCCCGATATTATCGTGCTCAGGCACAGCGCCGCCGGCGCGCCGCACCTGCTCGCGCGCATGGTAAGGCAATCCATTATCAACGCCGGCGACGGTGCACACGAGCACCCTTCCCAGGCGCTTCTGGATATGATGACGATCAAGGAAAAGAAAGGCCGGATCGCCGGTCTGAAAGTCGCGATTGTCGGTGATATCCTGCACAGCAGGGTCGCCCGGTCCAACATTTACGGACTTACCAAAATGGGCGCCCGGGTGGTTGTGGCCGGGCCCGCCACCATGATGCCCCGAGACATTGAACGGATGGGCGTCAGGGCCTATACAATAATTGAAGAGGCGATTGCGGATGCCGACGTCGTCATGATGCTGCGCATTCAAATGGAGCGCCAGAAACAGAATGTCTTCCCTTCGCTTCGCGAGTACGCCCAGCATTACTGTCTCTCCCGCCGGCACATGAAGCTGACCGGGCCGGACGCCATCGTCATGCATCCGGGTCCGATCAACCGCGGCGTGGAAATCTCCCCCGATATTGCCGACGATCCCGCCTGCTCCGTCATTCTCGACCAGGTCAACAAGGGCGTCGCCGTCCGCATGGCCATGCTGTACCTGCTTTCAGGAGGAAATGAATGAAACTGCTGTTAAAAGGCGCACGGGTGATCGACCCGTCCCGAAACCTGGACGCCCTGATGGATGTGCTGGTGGAAGATGGAAAAATCGCCGGCTGCAAACCGGGCATCAAGGCTCCATCAGGCGCAAAAGTCCTTGACCTGGCCGGAATGATTGCCGCACCCGGACTCATTGACATGCACACGCATCTTCGTGAACCGGGATATGAATACCGGGAGACCATCGCCAGCGGCTCCGCCGCCGCGGTGGCCGGAGGCTTCACGTCGATTGCCTGCATGCCCAACACCCAGCCGGTAAATGACAACCGCTCGGTCACCGAATTCATCCTGCGAAAGGCCGCCGAAGCGAATCTGGCCAATATCTATCCCATCGGAGCGATCAGCATGAACTCCGAGGGCCGTCAGATGACCGAATTCTGGGACCTCAAGGAGGCGGGCATCGTCGCCCTGTCGGATGACGGCAATCCGGTGATGGACGCGGCCCTGATGCGCAGGGCCATGGAATACGCTTATTCACTGGACCTGCCGGTGATTCAGCACTGCGAAGACAAAAATCTGTCCGCGGGCGGCCTGATGAATGAAGGATACCCATCCACGCTTCTGGGGCTGCCGGGCATTCCCGCCATCGCCGAAGAAGTCATGGTGGCGCGCGACATTCTGATCGCGGAATATACCGGCACACGCATCCACTTCGCGCATGTAAGCACGGCCGGTTCCGTACGCCTGATTCGCGACGCCAAAAAACGGGGGCTGAAGGTGACGGCGGAAACCGCCCCGCATTATTTTACGTTGACGGATGAATCGCTTCGGGATTACGACACGAACTACAAGGTCAGTCCGCCGCTGCGGGGCGATGCCGACGTGTCGGCCATTCGGGAGGGCCTCGCGGACGGAACGCTGGACGCCATTGCCTGCGATCACGCGCCGCACGGACGCACGGACAAGGAAGTGGAATTCGAATATGCCGCCTGTGGAATCAGCGGACTGGAAACCTCTCTGGGCCTGAGCCTCGGCCTGGTGCACGAGGGCGTCCTGTCCTGGCCGGATTTGATCGCCAGGATGAGCTGCAATCCGGCGCGCATTTTAAACCTGCCCAGGGGCACGCTGGCAAAAGGCGCCGCCGCGGACATTACGGTCATCCATCCGGAGCTTGACTGGAGAGTCGACGCCGCCGCCTTCCGCTCGTTGGGAAAGAACTCTCCGTTTTCCGGAAGAAAACTGAAAGGGCGCGCCGTATTATCCATCGTGGGCGGCGACATCAAGTACGATGGGCCGGCGTCCAAGCCGTGAGCGCCCGGGAAATCCATAAGGCCTCAGGCTTTGTCCTGCGAAGTCTTCAATACGGCGAATCGGATCTGATCGTCACATTTTACACCCGTGAGTTCGGCAAGCTCAAGGGCATCGCCAAGGGCGCCAAGCGGAGCCGAAAGCGGTTCGCCAATGTTTTTGAACCCTTTTCCCTGACGCAAATGATTTTTTCACGCCGCAACCGCGATGCGCTCGCGTTCATCGATTCCTGCGAAATCCTTGAGCACTTTGCCCCCATCCGCCTGGATCTGGAAAAGACCCTGACCGCTTCCTATTTCATCGATCTGGCCGAACACTTCAGCCCGGAAGGCAAGCGCAACGACAAGGTGTTTGCCTTGCTTGCGGATTTCCTGTCGCTTCTGACCCGGGAAGATGTTTCGGAGTCCATCATTCGCTTCTTTGAAATGCGGTTGTTGAAGGCCGTCGGATTTGAACCTTCGCTCGCGGCCTGTGTGCGCTGCAAAACACCCGTGACCAACGGCGCCGCCTACTACTTCTTCCCGAATGAAGGCGGCATTTTCTGCGCGGCCTGCGCCCGGCCGGAAAGATACGACCAGAGCGTCTCCGCCGGCGCCGTCCGTACGCTGCTTCTGGGGAAAGACATGGACCTGGATAAAATGAAGATGATCTCCATGACGGAAAGCCTTGCCTTCGAATCCCGCAGCATTCTCTGCGGCTTTATTTCCCATGTGCTGGGAAAAGAAATCAAATCCCTCAAAGTCCTGGAGCAGGTGCGCAGGTATTGTCCCTGACGGAGGTTTCAATGCAACAGCCGGAATTGCTTGCCCCCGCCGGCAACCTGGAGAAATTGCGCACCGCCCTGCTTTATGGAGCCAATGCCGTCTATGTCGGCGTTCCCGGCTTGAGCCTGCGGGGAGCGTCCGCGGAAATGTCCCTGGAGGATCTGACCACGGGCGTTTCCGAAGCGCACACGCTGGGCGTCCGGGTGTATGCCGCCGTTAACATGTTTGCCCGCAATGCCGACCTGGCCCAGGCGGCGCGTTGTCTTCCCGACTGGGCCGCGACGGGAGTGGACGCACTGATCGTCAGCGACCCGGGGCTGGTTCGGCTGGCCCAAAAAACCGTTCCGCAGATTCCGCTGCATCTCAGCACGCAAGCCAATACCACCAATGCCGAAGCGGTCCGCTTCTGGCAGGACCAGGGGGTGAGCCGAATCATCCTCGCGCGGGAGCTGCCTCTTCGAGAAGTCGGAGAAATCGCCGCGGCTCTCCCCGGCATGGAGCTCGAAATCTTTATCCACGGCGCGATGTGCATGGCGTATTCCGGACGCTGCTATCTGTCGGCCTGGCGCAACCGCAAGAGCGCCAATGCGGGGGACTGCACCCAACCCTGCCGCTGGGAGTACCGTCTTTCGGAATCCACCCGCCCGGATGATCCTCTTCGGCTGGAAGAAGATGATCGTTTTTCGTATCTGCTGAGCTCCAAAGATTTATGTCTGCTGGAACATCTGCCGGAGGTTCTGGCGACCGGCGTTGCCGGCGTCAAGATTGAGGGAAGGATGAAATCCTCTTATTATGTGGCGGTCGTGACCCGAACCTACCGGCAGGCGCTGGACGCCCTTTGCCGGAACAAAGAAACCTATCGACGCGACCCGCACTGGATGGAGGAGCTGAAAACCGTCTCCCACCGGGGCTACACCACGGGCTTTGCCTTTGCCGAAGGAAAGATCAATGAATCCAGCCCGGACATCAAAAATATTCAGACACATGAACCGGCGGGGGTGGTTGTCGGTTATGACGACGTCAGGAAACAAATGCGAATGGAGGTCCGCAACTTCCTGCAGGCGGGAGAAGACATGGAATTGCTGCTGTTGCGGGAAACCCTGCCCGTCGATACCCGACCGATGACGGATGAGGGAGGAGACAGAATCGACCGAGCCCACGCGGGAAACCTCATCCGCGTCCCCTTTCCCTTCCCGGCGCCGAAAGGCGCCCTGCTTCGAAAAAAAACCATCGGGGCTAAGGCACAAGGGCCTGAGCGCAAACCTATCTAAAACGTCTGAAGATCAGATCACTTCTTTTTCTTCTTTTTGGCAGGCTTTTTTGCAGCGGGCTTTTCCTCGGCGACGCAAATGCTTTTCTGCAGCGTGTGATGATCCGTTACAAATTTAATGTTTTGCCAGGGTTCATATTCGTAGGTGTGATGATCCAGAACCTTTCCCTTCTCATCATAGTGGATCAGCTCTTTCACCCGCCATTTTTGATTCTTGCAATCAATCTCATCCACGCGGACATCATGTTCGTAGTAATGGTACTTTATGGATTTCTTCGGATTGTATTTTTTCACTTCTTCAACCATCTGCTTCCTGCAATCATCCGTTACGACTCTGTAAACGGTAACGGTCGCGATATTTGAGGATCTGGCGATATTGGTTTGATTGTAATAGTTCTCTCCCATTTTAGTTTTTCCATAGCGCACCCACACCTTGCTGTCCGGAACGCTGCGCACAATGTCGGGCAGTTTTTCGACGACAGGGGGAGGCGGAGCAACGGGAGGTTTCTTTACCACGACCGGAGCCGGGGGAGGTTCTTTGACTTTCGGCACATCTTTTTTGGTAACGGATGGTTCTTTCGCACAGCCCGCCAGCAGAAAAACGACCAGAATAAAAATATAAACCACCGCATAAATCTTTTTCATATTTGCTCCTTTCATCCTTCTTCCGGGTCGGGATGGTTCTATTGTCTTTCTTCATCCGCGTGCGGGCATGAAGGCGGCCCTGTAAAATCCGTGTGAAGATTTAAACCATTTAGAATGATTTATCAAGGTTCTTCATTACCCCGGCCAAGCGGGACAATTCATCAAAGGGCAAGCGGCGTCATTGAACCGCTGGGATCATGCTCCCGGCAGGGCGCGCCAAAAAGAAAGCCCCCGCTCTAAAAACCGCGGGGGCTCCATTTGATCTGAAAGCCTTTTAAATGGAAGGCTTATTTATTTCTTATAATCGACGGCCGCTTCCACGCGCCGATTCTTCGCCCGCCCGTCTCTGGTCTTGTTGGAGGCAACGGGTTTTTCCTGGCCGTAGCCGACGGCGTTGAGGCGCTTGGCGTCAATGCCGCCCTTTTCGACCATGTAATTCTTCACGGCTTCCGCACGCTTCTGAGAAAGATTTTTATTGTAAGCGGCTTTGCCTATGTTATCCGTATGGCCTTCGATGGTGAGATCAAGATCCGAATGTTCTTTCATCACATCGACCATATGATCGATATCCTTGGTGTAATTCTTTTTGATGGTGGCCTTGTCGAAATCAAACAGGACCTCCAGCGTCGCTCTTCCCATCTCATCGACTTCTTCGCGCACCTGGGTCTTGGGCTGGGGTCTCACGACTTCCTCAACAACCGCGGGAGCCGCCGCGACAGCGGGCTTTGCTTCTTCAACGACCGGAGCTGCCTCCGCCTGGGGTTTTGCTTCCTCCATGACCGGCTCTGCCGCGGAAACAGTCGTTGCTGCTGCCTTTTTGGCTCCGCCAAAAGCGAAATTCAAACCGAGGGACACGAGCATGTTGTTATGTAACCGATCGATCGGCATGATGTGACGAATATCGAGGCGAAGCGCGAACCAATCCGACAGGAACCATTTCAGACCGTATCCGTAACCAACGGTAAACTTATCGCTTTTGTAAGTATCCGTCCCGTAATCCGGGTTTTCCTCGAACACGCCGTAGGAATAGTGGGCGCCGCCAACACCGGCTGCCAGGAAAGGCACCAGCGCCTGATTCGGCAGAAGATGGAAAATGAGCTCGCCGCCGTACCCCGTGAAATCAACGTTCTTTTTGGGAGACCAGTCATTGTTTTGTGTCTGGGCATAATGGATGTAGCCTTCCAGGCCGATGTACTTGTTAAAGTTGTAGCCTAAACGCATCCCGACCAGGGGCCTCGCCTGATCCATGTCTTCGTTTCCTTCAAACGTGTACATTCCCAGGGTGGGCGCTATCGTAAAAGACCCCGGCCTCACCTGCGCGTTGCCTGTGGAGACCAGCAACATCACCAGCAGAACAACAACCAAAGAAGCAAATTTTTTCATAATCTCTCTCCTTAAAATAACCGTAATTTTTACGTTTAATCGACCTTGGTTAAATCAAGCCAAAATGCCCTGATTCCGATAAAAAATAAAGCGTTTAAGAATTCTCTGACCCATTATGAGCAATGTTTTTATAATTAATCACTTAAGGTATGTCAATATAATTTTTCATTTATATTTATCACCGAAAATGCGGGCAACCGGGAAATGCTTCCCTTTCAAACCATTCTTGAGCGAATAAGCGGACACATTCATCACTGCCTGCGGCGTAGCAACAATTCGATATCATTATCATTTATCATTCATGTTCTTCATCGGAAGCCCTCCGCGTGTCCGACGGCTCTCGCGCCCCTTGCCGGGCAACCCTAAACGAACTGAATGAGCTGAATCATCACACCGTCGGGATCACGGAGAAAGGTCGTGAGGCGGTCCGGCCGGGGATGAAACGGATCCATCAGGACGCAGGCGCCTTTTTTACGGGCTTGCTCCACCAAGGCATGAATATCCTCCACGACCAGGCTGAAATGGTTGAGCCCGGTCATGGCAGAAGGATCCGCTTGCGTATCCCCGGGATTGGCCTGCTCAATCTCAATGGAAATGGTGTCATTTCCTACAAAAACAAATTGCTTTCCCCAGATTTCCACCCGGTCGATCATTTCCAGACCCAGAATGTCCCGGTAAAATTGGACGGACGCATCGCTGCTCGCGGCTTTGAGACCGACATGATACCATTTCATATCAGCCTCCGAATTTCTCTTTGGTCAGTTTGAAGCACTCGAAGGCCACATCAATCGTCCGGAGAATGTCCGATTCCGTCATGGCCGCGCAGACAAACCAGTTATGGTGCGGGTGGAAAAAGATGCCACGGCGGGCCGCCTCACCGCAGAAAAAACGGTTTTTCTCAAAGAGTGGATCGTCGGCAAACGTCATGTAGGGCATCGCCGGGGGACCGGTGACACTGACCTGTAAACCCGCCGCGTTCGCGGCCTGGCGAAGGCCGTCCATGAGCTGCGTCCCCGTCTTGCGAATATACTCGATGGCGCCTGAAGCCTGAATTTCGTCGATGCAGGCCAGCGCCGCGGCAAAGGGAACTCCTGAAAAGTAATGTGTGCCGGTAAAAAAAATGGTTTTTGCCGCATCCATCATTTCTTTGCGCGCGGCCGCCACGGAAATGGCGTATCCGTTGGCCATCGCCTTGCCGAAGCACTGGATATCGGCGTTGAATCCGTAATGGATGGAGCTTCCCGCCAGTTCAAGGCGGAAACCGCAGCGGACATCATCGATGAGAATCAGGAACCGGTGCTTTTGCGCCAGGGCGTTCGCGGCCTCCACGAATTCCTTTGCCGGCAGCTCCTGGTCCCTCATGGAATCGTGCCGGTGCGGCGTCAGCATGATGCCGGCAACGGCGCCTTCGTGCTCCGAGACAACGCGCTCCAGGTCTTTGGCGTTGTTGTATTCAAAGTAATGAACGTGCGTTTTCCATTCCTCCGGAACCCCCTGCCCGTGGGGCTGACACCAGAAGTGAGATCCGTGGTAGGATCCGTGCGCCAGCAGAATGTCCTGCTTTCCGGTAAATATCCGGGCCAGCGTAATCGCGTACGACGTTACATCGGAGCCGTTTTTTCCGAAAACGCACCAGTCCGCGCCATGAATCGTTCCCACGATTTTTTTTGCAAGGGGAAGCCACAGATCGGATGGAAGCGTAAAGCAGTCCGCATTTTCCCATTGTTTTT
>JAQVQT010000196.1 GCA_028701435.1 Smithellaceae bacterium
CTTCCTGCCGGCTGGTTTTGCGGGCGAGCGTCGCCACAAAATCGACCAGCGACACGTTGGGCGTGGGGACGCGGATGGCCAGACCGTCCAGCCTTCCCTTCATTTCGGGAATGACTTCCGCGATGGCCCGGGCCGCGCCGGTGGTCGTGGGAATCATCGAAAGCGCCGAGGCGCGCGCCCGCCGAAGGTCTTTGTGCGGCTCATCGATGACCACCTGATCGTTGGTATAGGAATGGATCGTCGTCATCAATCCGTATTCCAAACCGAATTCCTCGTGCAGGATTTTGACGATCGGCGCGAGGCAGTTGGTGGTGCAGGAGCCCATGGAGATGATGGAATGTCTGTTTTTGTCGTAGTCTTCGGCGTTTACGCCTAAAACGACAGTCACATCGGGGCTTTTTGCGGGCGCGGAGATGACGACTTTTTTGGCGCCCGCTTTCAGATGCTTTTCCGCGCCGTCCCGGTCCGTGAATCTGCCGGTGCTTTCCAGAACGACGTCCACTCCCAGATCTCTCCAGGGGAGTTCTTCCGGGTCGCGGACGGAGAAGGTTTTGATTTCCCTGCCGTCAACCATGATGGCATTGGGCGTCGATTTTACATCCGCCTGAAGCGTGCCGTGGGTGGAATCATATTTGAGCAGATGTGCGCTTGTTTTTGCGTCGGTCAGATCATTGACGGCCACAAATTCCACATCGCCGCTATCGAAGCCCGCGCGAAACACCAGCCGGCCGATGCGCCCGAATCCGTTGATTGCAACTCTTACAGCCATGGTCGTCTCCTCAATTCTTGATGTCCGAGACTAAACAAAAGCCCGGGGCTTGTCAACCCATTTCTCTTTAACGACAATGGTTTAGCGCAGATAGGGTAGAAGCCCTCCTCTTGCATTCGCTGGAATTTTGCTTCTTCCATTTTGCTTATTTCCCCTTGCACTTGCGGGCCATTGCTCATATACTCGCGCGCGGTAAAGCGATGGCTTGCGGGATTTTATTGGAGGAGGACACGTATGAAAAACATGATGATAGCTTTTATGGCGCTTCTTTTGGTCGCATCGTTTTTACCGGCGGGTCATGCGGCGGATCCGTCGATTACCGGTGTGTGGTCTCTGCCGGTTCTGAAGGGCAAGGACAAGGGCAAGGAGCGGTTTCAGGTTGAAATCTTTGAAAAAGACGGCGTGTATTACGGCAAAATTGTAAAATTGACTTTTCTGCCCGAAAACGCGCTTTGCACCAAATGCAAGAAAGAAAAAAAAGACAAGCCGCTGATGGGGATGCTGATGTTATGGAATCTGAAAAAAGAAGCCGGCCGGTACGTCGAAGGAAAGATTTATGACGTCGAGGCAGGGAAGGAATATAAATGCAGCATCGCGCAAATCACCCCGGACAGGCTGAAAATTACGGCCAGTTTACTTTTTTTGAGCGAAAGCCACTACTGGACAAGAGTGAAGTAGGTCCGTGATCCAAAGCGGGAAGCAACCGGCACGCCGCCGGGTTTTCCCCTTCCGCCACGCCGGAAGAAAGAGATATTTGAAGCGGGACGAGGGGCCAAATTTCGGTTGACAGATGCAAAAGGCTTTCCTATAGTCCTCGCCAGTGAAAAACCAGTTTCTATCCAATTTAAAGGAGGGTTAGGTATGAATCGATCTTTTTTACGCAAGAGTTTTGTTGTGGCCGGATGTGCAGTGATTGCTTTTGTTCTTAGTACGGGATTGGGTCTTGCCGCCACGGTCGGCCAGGAATTGTCCAATCCTCAGTTGAGGGATGCGAATGATCAACCGGCAACGATTCCGGATTTCGGAACGCACGTGATTACGGTGACCTACGCCGACTCGAGCGCGGGGGATTATGGAGATCCCATGAACGACGCGACGAAGGCAAAAAATTACAGCAAGGCGTCTTACCGTGGAATCGGCGTAGCCAACATGAAGGATTCCGCCGCCCCCAATTTTTTGATTCGAAAAATCGTCCGGGGCAAAATTGAAAAATATAAGAGCGTGATTCTGACGGATCCGGATCTGACGCTGGCCAAGACCTGGAACCTCGGCAACTGCAAAGGCAAGTCCGTATTTATTTTGATCGGCAAGGACAAGAAGCTCAAATACATCCGCTACACCGACAAGAGCAATCCCTGGACCAAAGCGGACATCGACAATGTCCTGAAAGTGATGGACGGTTTGATGTAGAATCTATTAGGTTTTCCGGCAAGTCCTGAAAAACCCTCAGACGTCATTGCGTGGCGGCTGAGGGTTTTTTTATGGTCTGTTCCCCGGCCGAGCAATCCATGACGCGTCGGATGAAAACGCGCGGGGTCAGCTGAAGATCAGGCGGGAAATTTCCCCAAAAAGGAGCTCTCCGCGTCGTAAGTGCCGATGAGAATGAGCTCGTCGTCTCTGTCGATGGCGTGCGATGGCTCCGGGTTAATGACGGTTTCGCCCCTGTGCTGAATGGCGACCACGGTGCACCCGGTTTTTTCCCGAATGCCGGACTGCGCCAGCGCCTTCCCGATCAGGGACCTGGGCGCCGGCAGATGGAAGAAATTCAGCCCCTCCGCCAGAAACATCGTTTCCTCATTCATCAGAAAATTGAAGATGGCGTTGGCGCCGAGCGAGGCGTAGGACATGACGAAGTCCGCCCCCGCGCGGTGCAGCGTGGAGACGTTGCGGTCCTCGCTGGCGCGGCTCAGAATCTGCATGTCCGGCCGAAGGCTTCTCAGATATTTGGTGAGATAAATATTGGTGGCGTCGTCGTGCGAGGTGATGAGCGCCGCGGGAGCTTTTTCAAACCAGGCCTTCTGCAGGGTGTGAATATCCGCCGCGTCCCCGAAAACAAAATGCTCGTCCTCCTCGCTGCGCTTTTTGGCCCGTTCGATAATCAGGTACGGAATGTCCGCCTTTTGAAAGCGCAAGGCGATGGCATGGCCGACGCGTCCTCCGCCGACAATGATGACCGGGTCGCCCGCCACCTTGCAGATCTGATAGAAGGAATACACCTCGTCGTAGGCCGCCACGGCGGCTTCCGTGCCGGCGAACACCAGAACGCTGGTGCGTTCGATGACCGTGTTCGGCCGGGGTATGATGAAGGTGCCCCGCTCCCAGATGCCCACCACCGCCAGGCCGAAGGTTTCACGAATTCCGCTTTCAGCCAGTGTTTTGCCGACCAGCGGTGTGCCGATGACCGGCGCCTGCGCGATCACCAACTGGTCATAGCGGCCGATCATGTTGGATTTGCAGTCTCCCGCGATGGTCCAGGCGGCCAGCGAACCCCCCAGCAGATCGTGAAGCTGCAGGACGCGCGAACTTCCCGCCAGTTCAAGGATGTCCACGGAATGGGGAGACTCCGCCGTGGTGACAATCGGCAGATGCTCGAAGTCTTCCCGCAGCGTGAGGGTGATGTTGGTGTTCATCTGGTCGCTGTTGGTGGCCACGACCAGCGCGGCGTTCTGGGCGCGCAGTCTTGAGTAGGTTTTGGGGTCGTCGATATTGCCGACGGCGACGCGGATGCTTTTGTCGTAAAGCTGAAGCGCCCGCTGCAGCTCATCCACGACGACAACGTAGTCCTTCTTGTAGCTTACCAGCTTTTCGATCAGGTCGGCGGTCACCGGGTCATAATGCGTAATGATCACATGGTTGCGGGTATCCGGGGGAAGTTCCCGGGGCGCGCGGCTTCGCGCCTGCGCCTCCATCCAGGGGGCGAAAAAAAACTTGATGAAGACAAAGGGAAGAAGGATCAGCAGCAGAATCACGCCGGAAAGAAGCACCAGGACGGAAAAGGCCCGGCCGATGTCGCTGGTGAAGGTGATGTCTCCGAA
>JAQVQT010000197.1 GCA_028701435.1 Smithellaceae bacterium
CCCGCGAAGGCAGTCTGGGCGGCCAGATTCTGACCAATTTGCGCTACGGCTACACCGGCCGCCTTTATCCCGTCAATCCCAATTACGCGGATATCCAGACCCTGCCCTGTTATCCGGCGGTGGAAAAAATTCCCGGCCCGGTGGATCTGGCCATTGTCATTGTGCCCGCCCCCGCGGTGCCCGAGGCGCTTGCCGCCTGCGGACGAAAAGGCATTCGGCGTGTGATCATCGAAAGCGCGGGGTTTGCCGAAACAGGCCCGGAGGGGCGCGCACTGCAGAATCGCTGTCTCGCCATTGCCCGGGAAGCCGGCATCCGTCTCTGGGGGCCCAACTGCATGGGACTGGTGGACATCCCTAAAAAATTCTTCTTCACCTTCATGCACCCCAATATTTACAAAGACGGCCTGATTGAAGGCCGCATTTCCATGGTGGTGCAAAGTGGCATGCTGTCCGCCGGATTCCTGGCCGATCTCATGAGCGAACGCGCCGTGGGCATCGCCAAGGCCTGCTCCATCGGCAATAAAATGGACATTGATGAATGCGACGTGCTGGAATATCTGCTTGAAGACGACCAGACGGACGCCGTCGCTCTGTATCTGGAATCGATTGTGCGGGGACGCAAATTTCTGGAGCTGGCGGACCGGGCAAAAAAACCGATCGTCCTGCTCAAGGGCGGCAAAAGCACGGCAGGCGCCAAAGCGGCTCTGTCGCACACTTCCAGTCTGGCCGGCAATGCCAGGCTGCAGGATTCTCTTTTGTCGCTGGCGGGCGTGACGATCGCGCAGGACTTTCAGCAGATGATGGAGATCGCCCGCGCATTGGCGATGATCAAACAGACGCCATCCCGGTGCCGAACGGCCATTCTGACCTTCAGCGGCGGCGCGGGAATTTTGTCCTGCGACCTCGTCGAGCAGCAGGGGCTTCGGGTGGCCGAACTTTCCGCGTCAACCAAAAAGGAACTGGCTTCGGTATTTCCCGACTGGCTGCCCGCCTCCAATCCCGTGGACATGTTTCCCGCCTTTGCCGCCAGAGGCGCGGCAGCGGCCTACGACGGCGCTTTTAACGCCGTGGTCAGGGACCCTTTGGTGGACGTGATCTTTCTGCATTTCTTTGTCGGCCTCTACCCCAACTACGACCGATTGAGGCTCTTTAAAGAAGCGGCGGACCGCGAGGGCAAAGTGTTGATTCTCTGGGTCATCGGCCGTCGCGACGCGCTGAGAGCTTTCAAACGCGAGGCTCAGGATTGCGGGATTCCCGTTCACGGAGAGTTGTTTCGCGCGGTGGAATGCCTGGCCTGCGCCGCCCGCTATACGCCGCGCAAAAACGCTCCGAAACTGATTTCTACCCGAAGCCCAAAACTGACGCCCGCAGCAGAAAAGATTCTTTCCGCCCTGCACGAACGTATCTGGGATGAATACGACAGCAAGAACCTGCTCAAAACCTTCGGCATCCCGGTGGTTCAGGAAAAAATCGTCGGATCGGCCGCCGACGCCCTTGCCGCCGCGCGCCAAATGGGATTCCCCGTTGTCCTCAAAGGACTCGTCAAGGGACAGATTCACAAAACGGAATCGGGAATGGTTTGTCTGGGTATCACCTCAGCCGCCGCTCTTAAAACCGCTTGCCATGATTTATATAAACGAATGAAAGGCAGCGGCAGAATTCTGCTGCAGCGGCAGCTGCCCGTGGAATACGAATTGATTGCCGGCATGACGCGCGACAGTCAGTTTGGCGCCTGCGTGATGTTCGGTCTGGGCGGCATTTTTTCCGAACTGCAAAAGGATGTCGTTTTCGCGCCTGCGCCGCTTTCAGCCTCAACCGCCAAAGAACTGATCGGGCGCATTTCCGGCAAAAAACTTCTTAAGGGTTTCCGCGGCGGAAAGCCGCTGGACATGAAATTCATGGCGGATATTCTCGTCTGCCTGGGCAACCTCGCAGCCGCCTCGCCGGACATCGAGCAGATTGACATCAACCCGCTGGTCGTGCATCATGGAAAACCGACGGCGGTGGATGCGACGATCATTAAGAAAAGAAGTGACGAGCGACGAGAAAAAAGCTCATAGTTCATGGCCGAGTTTCAATATTTTTTTGCTATGAGCTATGAACTACTTAACCACTTAAAACTTAAATCTTAAATCTTTCCCCTATCGCCTATTTTTAAACAAAAAAAAGCCCGGCAGGTTTCCCCGCCGGGCCTCGTTTTACCTTCAGCCTTCGGCCTTAACTTCAGCCTTCAGCCTTTTTTCTTCAGCTTCTGCTAGAAGGTCAGCGTCAGCTTGTTGAGAATCAACAACTGATCCTGGAGGTCATTATTGGTGGTGGTGTTACCCTGGTAATACTTACCCACCATCCAGTAACCGCCACCCAGCATATAGGACAGATTATTGGTGATTTTGTACGTGGCCGTCAGGTCGATTTCCGAGCCGTATTCTCTGTTATCGAAACCAACGCCCAGAGACTTGTCGGCTTTGGCATACGAGTAGGACATCATGATGTCCAGTTTGTCGGTCGGACGTACACCAGCGCGAATCTGGCCGAACCAAGCATTGGTCATAACACCGTAATTGTAAACATTTTGATCGTTAAGAGCGTTTGTACCATAACCGACAAGACTTCCGGCCCAGTACTGGCGATCGCTGTTGAACATGATGAGGCAGGGATTCCAGTCCATACCACCTGTTAACTGACCTTCAATTACGTCAGCGGTGCCCTGATCTTCGCCGGAAACATGCGCTCCGGTCAAACCGACATAAAACATGCCGAAGTCACCGACAACATCCAGCCAGCCGTTATAGGACTTGATATCTGCGTCTGTGGCACCACCTATAAATGGGCTAACCAAGTCCGGTCGTCCCTCAAACTTTTTCTTACCAAAACCGTAGGTGAATTCAGCCTGTACAGCAACGGCTCCAAACTTGGCCTTCACGTAAGGAATGACAACATAAACCTCTTGCGTGAAGCCTGTGCCAGCAACGTTAAACGGCGCCGCTATTCCATCATAGAAATTTCTATACCCAGCCACACGAATTGATTTGAACAACAATCCCGCTTCGCCGGCCTTCCATGCGTATCTTCCAGCCAACGTGTAGAAATTGTCATCCCTGTCAGCTGCGTCCGCCACACCACCAACCATGCGCGCGCTACGCTCACCATCCGGGTTTTTCCCCATCTGGGCAATGATAGCAAAATTACCGATCGGCAGAATGTAGCCGATTTTTGGCGTGGGAATGGAGTTGTCGCCGAATACCGTACCCCACGCGCCATCGATCTGATAACCAACGTTGAAAAGACCGATCGGTGAAGCATAGTTCAGATACAGCAGGTCGAAAGCGATGTTTTCATTTTCAGCTCTGGTACCTGAAGAATTATTAACAATGGGCGTGAGACCGAGCACATTGGTAGGTCCTGTCTGTACCCCATCAATAGAACCTGCACCGCCTGCAGGAGCTGACCTTGCAGCACCCCAAGCTCTTTCCATGACGTCCGCACGGGCAATCAGGCTCAGGCCCGGAGAAACAACAAACTGTGCGCCCAGACGAAGTCTCTGGAAATAGAAAGCTGTGCTGGGGTTAGCGTCCTGCTGAACAAAGGCGGCCCGGGCATACGTTCCAGGTAACGGCCGAGCGGGGACGTTATAAGCATTCTTATTTAAACCTGTCTTGTCCATGTACATGCCTGCCGCGTAATACTCGCCGCTGAATTTTACATCCAGGGCCATCGCTGACGTGCTGAAGGCGACAATCAACCCCAGTGACAGCAAAACTAACCAAAATCTCTTCATTTTTTCCTCCTTAAGTATCT
>JAQVQT010000198.1 GCA_028701435.1 Smithellaceae bacterium
GCGGTGCCGGAGACGGCGATAATCGCCACGACATTCTCCTCGTCCGCCAGATAGGCGATCGCTTTTTTCATCATGGCCGGATTGGCGCCGGAGTCGGCGGTTACGATTCTCGGGGAAAACGGAGAGCGGGCCCTGAACTGCCGCGCGGACAGCATCACCGCATCCTGCGCCTTTTTGCCCTCCTCCGCGAACCGGCCGCTCAGAGGAAAAGCGCACCCGACGGCCTGCCGGTTTGCGAATTCGGAAACCGGGCCGGCGGTCATCGGCTGCTGCGAAAATCCCAAAAGCAGCAGGGACAGAAAAAAAACGGATAGGACCGTCCAATAAGAATGATTCACCGCGCCTCCATCTTCGGAGTGAATGCTACAATATTTTTCCTCCAGGGTCGATAAAAAAAGGCCCGAACCCGCTCCACGCGGCTTCGGGCCCGGCATCCACCAAAATTATTTTTTCACTTCTTCAAAGTCCGCGTCCACGACATCGTCGTCCTTCTTTGCGGAAGAAGCATCCGCGCCCGAGGCTCCCGCACCGCCTGCCGCGCCCGGTCCGCCTGCGCCGCCCGCGGTCTTGGCGTACATGGCTTCCGCCAGTTTGTGCGACACGTTCATCAGTTCGTCCTGCGCCTTCTTGATCGCGTCCAGATCGTCCCCTTCCAGCGCCTTCTTCACCCCGGCGATGGCGTCTTCAATCTTGGATTTTTCCGCCGCATCCACCTTGTCGCCGAACTCCTTGATGTTCTTCTCGACGGAATAGACCAGCGAATCGGCCTGGTTGCGGGCCTCGATCAGCTCCTTGCGGCGCTTGTCTTCTTCCGCGTGCATCTCCGCGTCTTTAACCAGCTTTTCAATCTCCGCCTCGGACAGTCCGCTGGAGGCCGTGATCTTGATGCTCTGCTCTTTGCCCGTGCCCAGGTCTTTGGCGTTGACGTGCACGATGCCGTTGGCGTCGATGTCGAACGTCACTTCAATCTGCGGCACACCGCGCGGAGCGGGCGGAATGCCCACCAGCTCAAAGCGTCCCAGCGTCCGGTTGTCCCCGGCCATCTGGCGCTCGCCCTGCAGAACATGAATGCTCACCGCCGGCTGGTTGTCCGCCGCCGTCGAAAAGATCTGGCTTTTCTTGCTGGGAATCGTCGTGTTCTTTTCAATCAGCCGCGTCATCACGCCGCCCAGCGTTTCAATGCCCAGCGAAAGCGGGGTCACGTCCAGAAGCAGAACGTCTTTGACGTCTCCCGCCAGAACGCCGCCCTGAATAGCCGCGCCGACTGCCACCACTTCGTCGGGATTGACGCCCTTATGCGGATCTTTGCCGAAAATGTCCTTCACCTTCTGCTGTACGCGCGGCATGCGGGTCATCCCGCCGACCAGAATCACCTCGTTGATGTCCCTGGGGGAAAGACCCGCGTCTTTGAGCGCGGTCTGGCAGGGGCCGACCACTTTATCAATCAGTTCCTCCACCAGCGATTCGAGCTTGGCCCGGCTGAGCTTGATGTTCATGTGCTTGGGCCCGGACGCGTCCGCCGTGATAAACGGCAGATTGATGTCCGTCTCCATGGTCGTGGAAAGCTCCATCTTGGCCTTTTCCGCCGCTTCTTTCAGACGCTGCAGCGCCATCTTATCCGTTCGCAGATCGATGCCCTGGTCCTTCTTGAACTCCGCGACCAGATAATCCATGACGCGCTGGTCGAAATCCTCTCCGCCCAGGTGCGTGTCGCCGTTGGTCGATTTGACTTCAAACACGCCGTCGCCCAGCTCCAGAATGGAGATATCAAACGTGCCGCCGCCCAGATCGAACACCGCGATCTTTTCATCCTTCTTTTTGTCCAAGCCGTAGGCCAAAGCCGCGGCCGTCGGCTCATTGATGATGCGCAACACATTCAGGCCGGCGATTTTGCCCGCGTCTTTGGTTGCCTGACGCTGCGAATCGTTAAAGTAAGCCGGAACGGTGATGACGGCGTCGTTGACTTTCTCACCCAGATAATCTTCCGCCGTCTGCTTCATTTTGGTAAGAATCATCGCGGAAATTTCCGCCGGGGAGTAATTCTTGCCCCGCACGGTGACCTGCGCGTCGCCGTTGGCCGCTTCCGTAATCTTGTAAGCGGAGATCTTGACGTCATACTGAATCTCTTTGGAGTTATATTTTCTGCCGATCATTCTCTTCACGGCGTAAACGGTATTTTCCGAATTGGTGATCGCCTGCCTTCTGGCCACCTGGCCTATCAGACGTTCCCCGCTTTCCGTAATGGCAACGACGGAGGGCGTGGTGCGGTTGCCTTCCTGATTGGCAATCACCACCGGGTCTCCCCCTTCCATAATCGCCACGCACGAATTGGTTGTTCCTAAATCGATTCCGATAATCTTTCCCATGTTATTCCTCCTTATTCTCCATTGGCCTCTTGAGTTTTCCATTCATTATTTTTGCCGGTATTTTTGCACACGCAAACCCTCGACGGCCGGACCAGCCTTCCGTTGAGCAGATAGCCTTTTTCCATTTCACTGACCACCTGATTGTCCTCATGATCCGGACTTTCCATTTGCATCAGCGCTTCATGAAGGTTGGGGTCAAAATCCGCCCCCACGCTTTCAATTCTCTCCACGCCGTGTTTTTTCAGGCAGCACAAAAGCTGTTCCTGAATCAGCGCCACACCTTCGCGGAACGCCTCCGCGTCGCCCGTGTCCTTGTGTTCCAGCGCCCGATCCAAACTGTCCAAAAAAGGCAGGATGTCCTTGATCAAATCCTCTTTGCCGTATTTGATGACGTCGGCCCGATCCCTTGCCGCCCGCTTCCGGTAGTTGTCCAGTTCGGCCACGGCCCGAAGGTAGCGGTCGTAATTCTCTTTGGACTCTTTTTGCCGCGCGGAAAGCTCTTCTTTCAGAGCGCTGATTTCGTCCTGCGGCGGGGCGGCATCGTTTTCCGGCTCAGCCGCTTCGACGGTTTCAATCTTTATTTTTTTTTCAACAGGTTCTTTTTTTGTCTTCACTTCCACTCCTGGAGCCGATTATTTGAGATCCGGTTTCTGGAATAATTTAATATCCACCAGTTCGCAAATTGCATGACCGATGGTGATATGCGTTTCCTGAACGCGCGCCGTGCTGTTCGAGGAGACATTCAGCGACAAATCAGCCATGGCGGCAATCGGCCCTCCGTCTTTCCCCGTCAGGGCCAGCGTGACGAGCCCCATCTTTTTGGCCGCTTCAAGTCCTTTGAGCACATTGGGCGAATTGCCGCTGGTGCTGATTCCCCAGGCCACATCGCCCGCCTGTCCCAGCGCCCGGATCTGTTTGGCAAATATTTCCGAAAAATCGTAATCGTTGCCGATGCTGGTGATGATGGACGTGTCCGTCGTCAGAGCAATGGCCGGCAGCGGCGGTCTCTCGATGATAAAGCGATTGACGAATTCCGCGGCGATATGCTGAGCATCCGCGGCGGATCCTCCATTGCCGAAAATGAGGATTTTATTGCCCGATTTCAGCGCCGCGGTCAGAACCTCAATCACATTGACCAGTTTGCCTAAATTGTCATTGAGAAACGCCTCTTTGACCCGACAGCTTTCCCGAAATAATTTTACCAAGTGATCTTTCATGGCAACTTTCTTCAGTTCCTTTTAAAAACGCCTGCTTAAAGCGGCCTTAATATAAGAACGGGCACATGGCGTGTCAAGGGTAACCGCCGATTTTCCGATCCACCGAAACCCCGGGCGCGCAGCACAAGCAAAGCGCAGTAAAACAAAAGGGGGATTCCCTGCCGGGAAGACCGCAGGCCTTCAATGGA
>JAQVQT010000199.1 GCA_028701435.1 Smithellaceae bacterium
CCGATGCCCGGCCCCACATCCAGCACCTTGTTCCCTTCCCCGATGTAAGGACGGATGATGCGGTCCGGATTTTGAACCAGTCGGCGCAGCCCATTGTCAAACGTGAAGCAGAACCAGCGGGGACAAAGCCCGTGTTTTCGAAAAAAGATAATATCGCCCAGTTTGCTCACGGCATATCCTATCGTTTTCGTTTGCCGTCACGGATTTCAGGCAACGGCAAGCCCCTTGCTTTTCAGATAGTCTTTGACGTCCTGAATCTTGAGAAGCCGGAAATGAAACACCGACGCCGCCAGCAGAACGGACGCGCCTCCGTCCACAACCGCTTCGTAAAAATCCTCAAGCTTTCCCGCGCCGCCGGACGCCACCACCGGCAGGCTGACGGCGGAAGAAATCGCTTTGGTAAAGGGAATATCGTATCCCGCCTTTGTGCCGTCTCCGTCCATGCTGGTGGGCAGGATCACGCCCGCGCCCAGTTCCTGGCATTGTCCGGCCCACGCCACCGCGTCTTTCGCAATGGGCAGCGTGCCGCCGGAAACGACCAGTTCAAAGCCCGACGGCATGGCCGGATTTCTTTTGGCGTCGATGGCTACCGTGATTTTTTCCGGACCGAATTTTGCCGACGCCAGCTTCACCAGTTCGGGATTTTTCACCGCGGCGCTGTTCATGGACACTTTGCTCGCTCCCGCACCCAGCACCATTTCGATGTCCTCCAGCGAGGAAATGCCGCCGCCGACCGTCAGCGGAATGCTGATCTGGTCCGCAACTTTTTTTACCCATTCCAGCCGCGTCTTGCGGTTTTCTAGCGTGGCGGCAATGTCCAGCATGGCCAGTTCATCCGCGCCTTCGGCCTGATAGAATACGGCATTCTCGACCGGGTCGCCCGCTTCCCTGATGTCAACAAAATGAACTCCTTTTACCACCCTTCCGTTTTTCATGTCCAGGCAGGGCATGATTTTGATCGGCTCCATGAACATCTCCTTTCCGGGTGCAGCCTTTGCGCCGGCTTTGCCCTTCAAACGGCATGCTTTCTAAACCGAACTTCCCAAATTTACAATCGAAATGTTTTTAATTTTTTGATCTTAATGCTTGAAACGCGGAGGATTTTCATTTAAACAAGCCTGCAACCTAATTTTACCGCAAAGGAGCCGCCAACATGAAGATGAAGGAAATCAAAGCCAGCACGATGAATGTGGAAAAATTTATCGACGAAAAGGTCCGGAACATCCGCAACGCCGTGGGCGACGGCCTCGCCGTCAACGCGCTCTCGGGCGGCGTGGATTCCTGCGTCGTCACCGCTCTGGGACACAAGGCGCTGGGCGACCGCCTTAAAACCTACATGATCGACAACGGCATCATGCGGGAAAATGAGCCGGCCCGGGTGCAGGCAGCCTTCAAAAAGCTGGGCATCCATGTGGAGATCATCGACGCCTCCAAAGCCTTCTTTGCCGCCCTCAAAGGACTGACCGACCCCGAGGAAAAACGAGAAGCCATCACGCAGACGTTTTATAAAGATGTTTTCGGCAAACTCGTCGTCAAAAGCAAGGCCAAATATCTCCTGCAGGGCACCATTCTCACCGACGTGGACGAAACCGTCGCCGGCATTAAGCGCCAGCACAACGTCTTTGAACAACTGGGCATCGATCCGCAAAAAGCATTCGGCTACAAGATTCTGGAGCCGCTCATCGAGCTGCGCAAGGACGGCGTGCGCAAAGCCGGGTCGGGTCTGGGCCTGCCTTCCGCCATGTTCGACCGGATTCCCTTCCCGGGACCGGCGCTGGCCGCCCGCGTCATCGGCGAAGTCACACCCGCCAGAATCGCCCTGGTGAGAAAAGCCACCACCATCACCGAAGCGGCGCTCAAAGACACGAAGGCCTTCCAGTACCTGGCGATCCTGCATGAAGACCGCGTGACCGGCATGCGCGACGGAAAGCGCGTCTTCGGCAATCAGATCGAAATCCGTTCCTGGGAAAGCACGGACGCGCGCAAGGCGAGGCCCTCACGACTGTCCTTTGACGTACTGGAAAAAATCGCCGCAAAGATTACCAAAGAGATTCCGGAAGTCGTGAGCGTCACCTACAACATCACGACCAAACCGACTTCCACCATCGAGGCCATTTAGATCTTCGGAACACGGCCTTTCCTGCCGCACATAAAAAAGAGGGGACAGGTTTCCCTGTCCCCTCCCGTCATCCTCAAGACTTTTCGTTCCTATCGTTTCAGAAAGATAATGGGGTTGTTGGTTGCCGTGGACAGTTTTTTGACGCGCTCGTATTCTTTCTGATCTCCCCACCACACATAAAGCTCCGACTTGTCAAACTTGCCGTTCGTAATGGTCCCGACGGATGCCATAATCCGCAGACGTCCGGCCGGTTCAATCCCGAACACCTCGTTGGGATATTTGTCGCCCAGCATGGGCGTCTCGAGCGCCTTGGCAAACGCCGCGCGGATCTTGTAAGCATCCGATACCGAGCCGGCAGTCGTCATCGCCTTGGCCAGGGCGTAAACACCGGTATAGTTCAGGGCGCATTCCCAGGTAACCATTCTCTTGTATTTCTCCGTGTAGCGTTTCTCAAAGACGGAGCCCGGCATCGTCACACTGACCACGCCGCCCGTGCCGATCAGATTATCCATCACTTTGACGCTCCGAAGAACTTTGGCAATGTAATCCTGCTTGGCCTGGTCGATCATGATGAAGCCGCCCTTGAAACCCATACCCCTGGCCTGTTCAATCACGAGGGCGGTTGTCGCGGAAGGCCCGCCGATCAGCATGACGTCCGGCTTGGTGGCCAGAGCGGCCGCCAGCGGAGAGGAAAAGTCGGTTTCCGTGTAGTAATTGGCCGGCTTGTCGGCGGTAATGACGCCGCCTCTTTTTTCCCAGTATTCCCTGAAGCTTTGACGCCATTCGTCACCGTAGGCCCCCAGCGTCACGACCATGGCGCATTTCTTCCAGCCTTTCTTGAAAGCCCATTCGGCAAAAACCTGTACATAGGTCGTAAAGGTTACGGTGGTGTCCACCATTAACTTGTTGCCCAACGTTTCGACCTTGGGCGTGCTGGTATAGGCCATCATGATGAATTCCCTGCCATTTTCTTCATTGATCTTCATCATGGGCGCCGTGGTGTTGAACACGCCGTTGAAAACGGCGATGGCCTTCTCCGATTGAAAGCGGCGCGCATTATTCACCGCCTGCGTCGGGTCCGCCCGGTCGTCAAGCTTCGCCAGCTTGAATGTGTACTTTTTGCCGCTTACGGAAATGCCTCCGGCTGCGTTGATTTCGTTGACGGCCATTTCAACGCCATAGAGAATATCCTGTCCATATTCCGCTGCCGGTCCGGAAAGAGGTCCCGTGTAACCCAGAACAATTTCATCAGCCTTACTGCTTCCCGTCCAGGACATGACAAATACGGCAGCAACCAAACAAATCAGCACCTTTAGACACTTCATTCTTAGTTCCTCCTCGTTGGTGTTCCTTGACCTTACGACGTCGGGAAAATGATGAGACGGTCTTCCCCTTCTCCCCCTATTTGATTTTACGGTTTGGTGATTTTTCTAATGAGTTGCAAAGCGTTTGTCAATGGCATAAATCACTTGCACGGGAATCACCGTGCGAAATGACCATGGTCTTACTCAACACTCATCGGATATGATTAGAGAAACTCAATGACCGCCATTCGCAAAATATCTGCCGGTCAGTTTTGCCGGATGGAATAATTTTTCATGTGCCGGCGGCCGAATCGCCGCCGGTAACAGGTGAACGGGTGT
>JAQVQT010000200.1 GCA_028701435.1 Smithellaceae bacterium
TTGACACCGGGGTCTGGAGCGACTAGAGAAGCAATATTGGTGGCATGAATCTTCAGTAAGTGTTACGCACATTATTCATAGCACACGGGCCTTGAAGGATGACCCGTTCCGGGACGGGTGGGCAGCCGTGGCTCCTTTTGGGGTGAATGGATGAGTCATCTTGATCGGCCGTCTTCCTGCGATTATTCTGAACGGCTGAAAACCCGGAAAGCCTCCATAAGCGATCTTTATCGGGAATCGATCCGCAAAAGAATCCTCCTGTTTGGCACCCTCTTCCTGCTCCTGCTGGTTCTGATCGTTCATGCGATTGCCGTGGGGCATTACGACATGTCGATGCCCGGAATCGTAAAAACGCTGTTGGGATTCGGCGGCGACTCGGGAAATATCGTGATCTGGAACATCAGAATGCCCCGAATCGTCGCGGCGATCGTTACCGGTTGCGCCCTGGGCCTGTCCGGCGTTGCCATGCAGAGCCTGTTGAGAAATCCCCTGGCTTCCCCCTTCACCCTCGGCATCAGCCAGGGGGCCGCGTTCGGCGCAGCCTTTTCCATTGTCTTCCTGGGCGCGGGCATTGCGCATATCGGCACGATGAGAATGGCCGGCGTGGACGGCCTGCTTTTCAAAAACGTCTATATCGTCACCTTATGCGCCTTTTTTGGCGCCATGATCGCCATGACGGTCATCCTTCTTTTAGCGAGACTTAAAAAAATGTCTCCGGAATCCATCATCCTGGCCGGCGTGGCCATGTCTTCCCTATTCACGTCGGGAACGATCCTGGTGCAATATTTTGCCTCCGAGGTGGAGCTGGCCTCCGTGGTTTTCTGGACATTCGGCGACGTCACCCGCTCCAGTTGGCCGGAAATCGCGCTGTTGACGGCGGTCACATTGGGGGTCCTCGTCTATTTTGTTTTTGCCAGGTGGGACCTCAATGCCATATCCGCCGGCGAAGACACGGCGCGATCGCTGGGGGTGGAGGTGGAGCGGTTTCGCCTGACGGGGATGCTGCTGGCCTCGCTGGTCGCGGCTCTGGCCACGGCCCTGCACGGTGTCATCGCCTTTCTCGGATTGCTCGCCCCCCACATCGGACGCCGGTTGGCCGGCGCCGATCATCGACTGCTCGTCCCCTATTCGTGCCTCGTCGGCGCCATGCTGCTGCTGCTTGCGGATACGATCGGCCGCCTGATGGTCGGTTCCGGAACATTGCCGGTGGGCGTGCTGACCTCCTTCATGGGTGCGCCTCTTTTCCTCTATCTGCTGATCCGGGGATTGAAACGATGATCCTGAAAGTCGCCGGAGTGGAATTTACCTATAACGAAAGCCCGGTTCTGAGGAATGTCGGATTTGAACTCAAAAAGGGTCAGATCATGGCAATACTGGGCGTCAACGGCGCGGGGAAAACAACCCTGCTCAAATGCTTGAACCGGATTCTCCGCCTGAAGGCAGGAAGCGTTTTCCTGGGCGGAGAAAATGTCATGGACATGAGCAGGAACCACATCGCCCGGCACTTCGCCTATGTCCCGCAAAAGTACGAAGACGAGTATTTGACCGTTTTTGATACCGTTCTGCTGGGGCGAAAGCCGTACATCAAATGGGAGGCCACGTCCAATGACCTCCGCATTGTGGAGGCCATTCTCTACCGGATGAACATCGAGCACCTGGCGCTCAGGCCGACCCATAAATTAAGCGGGGGGGAGATGCAGAAGGTCATCATTGCCAGAGCCTTGGCCCAGGAGCCGGAGGTCCTCCTCCTGGATGAACCGACGAGCAACCTGGATTTAAAGAATCAACTCCAGGTTATGCAATTGGTGACCCATGCCGTCCGCGAGCATCATATGGCGGCGATTGTCTCCGTGCATGACATCAACCTGGCGTTTCGATTCGCGGATCATTTTCTGATGCTCCGGGACGGCCGGGTTCATCTATTGGCCCCGAAGGGGGAGGTAACGGCGGAAGACATCGAGAAGGTCTACGGCGTGAAGGTCATTCTGGGCAAAGTGGATCACCACAAAATTGTGATACCGGTCGAATAGCCCCTTTAAGGAGCGCATCATGAAAGAAGCGAAAAATCCATTGGCCATTTTAAAAGTCCTGATCCTGGTCGGCTTGACCGGTTTGATCGGCTTGATCGGCTTGAGACCATGCCTGGCAGGCGAGTTGATCCAGATTACGGACACGGCCGGTCGGCAGGTCTCCGTCCCCAAGAGCCCGGACAGGATCATCTGTTTGGGAACCGGGACCCTTCGCCTGGTGGTTTATCTGGAATCGCACAAGAAAATAGTCGGCGTGGAGGATTTTGAAAAACGGTTCCCGACGACGCGGCCCTATTGGATTGCCCGGGGCGACGAGATGGCCCACCTTCCTTCAATCGGGCCCGGCGGTCCGGGTGCGATCAACAAGGAACCGGACCTGGAAAAGGTTCTGGCCGTGAAGCCTGACGTGATTTTCATCACGTACTTGGATCGCGGGAAGGCTGAGGCGCTGCAAAAAAAGATCGGCATCCCCGTGGTCGTTCTCACCTATGGTCCGTTCGGAACGTTCGACGAGAAGGTATACGATTCCCTGCGCCTGTGTGGCGCAATCCTCGATAAACAAAACAGGGCCGAAGCCGTCATCCGCTTCATAGAGAATTCCCGAAAAGACCTGCTGAAAAGAATCGAGCCTATCCCCGAGAAAATGAAACCGTCCGTGTATATCGGGGGCATCGGCTTCCGTGGCACACACGGCATTGAAAGCACGGAAACCGAATATCTTCCCTTTGAATGGGTTCGGGCCAACCCTGTGGCCAAACGGGACGGCCGGAAGGGGCACAGGTTTTTGGACAAGGAAAAGATTCTGAGCTGGGACCCCGACATCATCTTCATCGATAGCGGAGGCAACGATTTGATCCGCCGGGACTATGAAAAGAAGCCGTCCTTCTATCAGGGCCTCAAGGCGTTCAAAAACAAGAAGGTCTACCTGCTGTACGCCTTCAACTGGTACATGACCAACATAGAGACCGTCATTGTCGACGCCTATGCCGTGGGAAAAATGATTTACCCTGAAAACTTCAAGGATGTTAAAATGGGTCAAAAGGCGGACGAAATCTATTCGTATCTTCTGGGACGTCCAATCCATGAGAAAATGGAAAGGGCGTACGGCAAAATCGGGGAGAACCCTTCTTATCTTCGATAAATTGGAAAGTCGATCAAGAGAAAATGACTGCAAAAGAAAACTGTTTGTGCTCTGAATGCGGGCGCAGAGCAGAGAAAAACCGGATCTTTGAAGTCGACGGTGCGCACATCTGCGCGAACTGTCTGTACGATAACGCCGTTCCTTTCGAAATATGGCCCATCGGGGTGGTTCAAAACAAGCTGCGGCGGAAAAAGACGGGTTTCGGAACCGTCGGACCCAGAAACGTATCGCGCATCGAACTCTTTCCCTCACAGACCAGATTTCTTTACAAACTGGAAGAAGAAAAATGCATCACGATCGTCTATTACCTTCACCAGAGAAAACCGGTCAAATCCGTTTTTAAAAGGGGGCTGGACGGCAAGGAAACCGGTGTTTTCGCGACACGAACACCGGACAGACTTTCGGGGATAGGCATTCAGGACGTCAAGTTGTTGAAAATCGAGGGAACAACACTTTATGTCGAGGGGCTCGACGCCATCAACGGAACACCTGTTCTCGATATCAAAATGTTATGGAGCTCCGTGACGTGAAAAGGGATCCCGATCAAATAGGATTAAATGGGCGCT
>JAQVQT010000201.1:0-1488 GCA_028701435.1 Smithellaceae bacterium
CGATGGGCTATTCCAACGACCTGTGTTCCTACGCCCGCTCCGACATCTCCTGCGCGACGGTCAACGGCGGACCGATCGGCGGCCTGCCGGAGCCGGACATGCTGGTGTGCTGCAACAATATCTGCGGGACCGTCCTGAAATGGTACGAAGTGCAGGCGCGTTATTTCAAGATCCCGCTGTTTATTTTCGACACGCCCTTCTGCCATACGGAATATACAAAAGAGGCGAAGCGCTATGTGGAGCGGCAGATTGAGGAATATGTCGCCTTTCTCGAAGGCGTTTGCGGCCGTAAAATGGATCAGGACCGAATGAAGGACGTCGGCAGGGTCTCCTTTGAGGGTCAGATGCTCTGGCAGGAGGTTCTGGATACGGCCGTCCACAAACCCTCTCCCATGACGGCTTTCGACGCTTTTTTTCACCTGGCGCTCATCGTGACCCTGCGGGGAACGCAGCAGACCATCGATTACTACCAGGGACTGCTGGCTGAAATGAAAGACAGGATCCGGGACGGCATCGGCGCGATTCCAAAAGAAAAGTATCGTCTCCTCTGGGACAATCTTCCGATTTGGTACCGGATGAAGTGGTTGTCGCAGAAATTTGCCGAACACGACGCCTGTCTGGTGGCTGACACGTACACCTCGGCCTGGTGCGGAGCGATGAAGTATATCGACGAAAGCAAATTTCTCGATTCGATGGCCGAAGCCTACTCGCGAATTTATCTGAATATCGGCGTCGATGAAATGGCGAAAATGGTCATCGCGATGATCGACAAGTATGACGTTGACGGTTTTGTGCTGCACTCCAACCGAAGCTGCAAACCCTATTCACTGGGCCAGTTTGATATCCAGCGGATCGTCGAAAAGGAAAGAAATATTCCCTGCCTGATGATCGAGGCGGACATGGTGGACGAGCGGAGCTTTTCCGAAAGCCAGGTTTCGACGAGAATCGACGCTTTTATGGAGATCATCAAAGAAAGAAAAAAAATGTAGACAACGGTCACGGCCGTTGTCTGCTTTAAAAACGAACGAAGGAATGCGGAAAACGAATGACGCTGACGGCAGGCATTGACATCGGGTCCATCACAGCAAAAGCGGCTCTGGTTGAAGACGGGAAAATTCTGGGCACGAAGGTGGCGTTTACCGGCTATAACGCGGAGGCGGCAGGCCGAACGGTTTATGAAGAATTGCTGGCCGACTCAGGCATCAAGGCGTCGTCCGTGGATAAAATTGTATCCACCGGCTACGGGCGCAATTCGGTGAAATTTGCCGACAGGACGTTCACGGAAATTATGGCGCATGCCGCCGGGGCGAATTTCCTAAAACCGGAGGTCCGAACCATCATCGACATTGGCGGACAGGACAGCAAAGCCATCGCGCTGGATGATCGGGGCAAGGTCAAAAATTTTGTCATGAACGACAAGTGCGCCGCGGGAACCGGCCGTTTCCTGGAGGTCATGGCGCGCGCACTCGAAGTCAATCTGGATGAATT
>JAQVQT010000201.1:1588-3730 GCA_028701435.1 Smithellaceae bacterium
CCCACGGAATACAGCACACCCAGCGTGGCGACCACGGTTTCCTTGGCGACGAGTCCGGTCAGCAGCGCGGTGATCATTTTCCAGTCCAGCCCCAGCGGTCCCCCCAGCGGCTCAATCATTTTTCCCAGAGCGGCCAGCCAGCTTTCCTCCACCGTTCCGGTGGGGAAATACGAAAGAATCCAGATCAGGACCGACATTCCCAAAATGACGGTGCCGGCCTTGCGCAGGAAGGCAAGCGTTCGCGACCAGATGACCATACCGATGGTCCGGGCATCCGGCGTGTGGTAAATGGGCAGCTCCATGATAAATGGGGCGTCCTGCTCCCGTAGCGAACGGTTGACCAGAATGCCCGCCAGTCCCAGCACGGAGATGTTGAGGGCCAAAATCGTCCAGGAAACCAAAGCGGCGTATTCACCAAAGACGGCAGCCGACACCAGCGTGAGCACCGCCAGCCTGGCGGTGCAGGGGACAAACGGGATGAGCAGCAGCGTGATCATGCGGGCTTTGCGCGTCTCGATGATCCGCGCGCCGAGCACGGCAGGCACGTTGCAGCCGAAGCCCAGGCACATGGGAATGAAGCTTTTTCCATGCAGTCCCACCAGATGCATGATGCGGTCCATGACGAACGCGGCGCGCGCCATGTAGCCCACGTCTTCCAGAAATGCCATAATCGCGAAGAAGATCAGCAAAATGGGCAGAAAACTCAACACGGAGCCCACACCGCCGATCACACCGTCGATGAGAAGCCCCTTGGCCCAGACGGGCCATTGGGCAAGCGACGGTTCGAAAGATTGGGCAAGGTATTGGATGCCGTTGTTCATGGCGTTTTGCAGCGGTACGCCGAGGGAGTAGGTCAGAAAAAAGACCGTTGCCATGATGGCCAGCAGAACCGGGATGCCGAAAACCGGGCGGGTCAGCACATGGTCGATGCGGTCGGTGAGCACTACCTGTCCCATTTTAAAGTGTGAGACCGCCGCGCGGGTCATTTTCTCAATCCAGTCGTAGCGGCCGTTGACGACGGCGTGAAGGGCGTCTTCATGCTCGCTGAGCAGTTTCAGAATAAGTTCATGAGCGGCCGGCTGAATGTGCGTTTCCACCATGGCCGTGACTTCCGGGTCGCCTTCCATGAGTTTTACCGCCGCCCATTCGGGCGTGTAAGGGTCCCGGATAAAAGGCTGGATGGCGGCCAGAATCTTTTGGTAAATTTCCTGATGGTCTGCGGAAACCTCCGGCAGCTCGGGCCGGAAGTTCTCGGGGCTGGAAACCGTCTCGGTAATCTCATCCACCAGTTCCTGAATGCCGCTGTTGCGTTTGGCCACCATGGGAACCACCGGGAGGCCCAGGGAATGCTGCAGGGCTTTCGCGTCAATCTGCGTTCCCTGGGTTGAAGCGACGTCCAGCATGTTGATGGCCGTGATGACGGGGCGGTTCAGAAGCAGCACCTCAGATAAAAGATACAGGCTTCGTTCCAGCGCGGCGGCGTTGAGCACCAGCACGACGAGGTCGGGCTTCTCTTGAATGATGTAATCGCGCGTGACCCGTTCTTCCTCGGAAAAAGAGGTCAGGCTGTACGTTCCGGGCAGATCGACGATCCGGATTAAAACGTTGTTGGCGCGGTGAACCCCTTCCTTTTTTTCGACGGTTTTCCCGGGCCAGTTGCCGACATGCTGGGAAAGTCCGGTCAGAATATTAAAGATGGTGGATTTGCCGACGTTGGGCTGGCCGACCAGGGCGACGGAAACTTCCTTCTCGATCGGAGGGAGGCAGGCATCGTCGGCCGGATCGATTTTGCGCGCCGTAATCTTTGACGCTTCTCCCCTGCCCAGCGCAATCCGGGTGGATCCGACGGAAACGACGACCAGGCCGCCGCTGGTCTGCGCGATGCGAAACCGGGCGCCGGTGACGATGCCCATACCGGCCAGGCGGCTGGTCAGCGAGGATCCGCCGTCTATGGAAGAAATGACGCCTTCATCTCCTTCCCGCAAATCGGTGATGATCGCCCGGTTGCTCATGCAGCGCCTTTCCTGAGGCTTACGCGATATTTTCTTAAAATCCGCTCCGGCCCGTACGAAGCTTTCGTTTTTCGAAGATTTTTATTGCCCATGTCCTCTTCCAGATTCAGGTAGGCATATCGGGACTGCA
>JAQVQT010000202.1 GCA_028701435.1 Smithellaceae bacterium
CGGCCGCCTTCTGCTTTTTATCGAAGGAGTTGAACGTGACGGTAAACAAGAATATGAGTAAATGGAAGGAGGCCGCCCATCGGGAGCTGAAGGGAAGGCCCCTGGAGTCTTTGAACTGGGCGACGCCGGAAGGCATCGCCGTCAAGCCGATTTATACGGCCGAAGATCTGGAAGGCCTGGACACCGTCAATACGCTGTCCGGTCTTGCCCCGTATCTGAGGGGGCCTTCGGCCACCATGTACGCCAACCAGCCCTGGACGATCCGCCAGTACGCGGGTTTTGCCACGGCCAAGGAATCCAATGAATTCTACCGGAAGAATCTTGCCGCGGGACAGAAGGGCCTTTCCGTGGCCTTCGACCTGGCCACGCACCGGGGCTACGACTCCGACCATCCCCGCGTGGCGGGCGACGTCGGCAAGGCCGGCGTGGCCATTGACTCCGTCGAGGATATGAAAATCCTCTTTGACCGGATTCCGCTCGACAAGGTTTCCGTTTCCATGACGATGAACGGCGCCGTTCTGCCGATTCTGGCGGGATATATCGTGGCCGCCGAAGAGCAGGGCGTGGAGCAGAAGCAGCTCGCCGGCACCATTCAGAACGACATTCTCAAGGAATTTCTGACGCGCAATACCTACATCTATCCGCCGCGGCCCTCCATGCGGATCGTTTCCGACATTATCGCCTACTCGTCGAAAAACATGCCGCGCTACAACACGGTTTCGATCAGCGGCTACCACATCATGGAAGCGGGCGCGGACTCGGTCCTGCAGACGGCTTTCACGCTGGCCGACGGCAAGGAATACATCCGCGCCGCCATCGACGGGGGATTGAAAATCGACGATTTCGCCCCGCGCCTGTCGTTCTTCTTCGGCGTGGGCATGAACTTTTTCATGGAAATCGCCATGCTGCGGGCGGCGAGGTATCTGTGGCACCGGATCGTGGGCGAGTTCCATCCGACCAACCCACGCTCGCAGGTTCTGCGCACGCACGTGCAGACGTCCGGCTGGAGCCTCACCCAGCAGGATCCTTACAACAACATCATTCGCACCACGCTGGAGGCGCTGGCCGCGGCGCTGGGCGGCACCCAGTCGCTGCACACCAATTCGTTCGACGAGGCGGTGAGCCTGCCCACGCCTTTGTCTTCGCGCATCGCGCGCAACACGCAGATCATCATTCAGGAGGAATCGCAGATCTGCCGCGTGGTTGATCCGCTGGGCGGCTCCTATTACGTGGAGGCGCTCACGGCCTCCATCATTCGGGAAGCGAAAAAAATCATGGACGAAATCGAGGAGCTGGGCGGCATGGCCCGAGCCATCGAAACCGGCATGCCCAAGATGCGCATTGAAGAGTCGGCGGCCCGGCGGCAGGCCCGCATCGATCAGGGGAAAGACACGATTGTCGGCGTGAACAAATACAAAATCAAGGAGGAAACCCCGATCGACGTTTTGGATATTCCCGCGAGCGTGCGCGATGAGCAGATGGCCAGAATTAAGGAAATCAGGGCCAAACGCGACAACGCCGCCGTGGGCAAAGCCCTGGAGCATCTGACCGAGGTCGCCGAAAAGGGCGGGAACCTTCTGGAAGCCGCAATTGAAGCGGTGCGGCTGCGGGCCACGGTGGGAGAGGTTTCCGACGCCATGGAAAAAGTCTTTGGCCGGTATGTCGCCACCACGCGGGTGATCTCCGGCGCGTACTCCTCCGAATACGGAGACGACGAGGTGATCCGGTCGCTTCGGGCCCGGACGGAGAAATTCCTGGAAAAGAACGGACGCCGCCCCCGCCAGCTGGTCACCAAAATGGGACAGGACGGCCACGACCGGGGGATCAAGGTGGTGGCCACGGCCTACGCGGATATCGGCTTTGACGTGGACATCAGTCCGATGTTCCAGACGCCGGAGGAAGCGGCCAAAATGGCCATTGAAAACGACGTCCACGTGGTGGGCGTGTCGAGCCTTGCGGCGGGCCACAAGACGCTGGTTCCGGAGCTCATTGAACAGTTGAAGAAGATGGGCGGGGAGGATATCATCGTCGTGGTGGGCGGCGTCATTCCGCCCGCGGATTACGACTTCCTTTATGAAAAGGGCGTTCGGGGCATCTTTGGCCCCGGCACGGCCGTCACGGATTCGGCGGATCGGGTGCTTCAACTGCTGGAAGAGAGGTATCTCTAAAAGCAAAAGCAGGAGAAAGCCGGTTTATGGAGCGAAGGGCGATGAAAAATTTTATTTTCGGATTGCTGTTTGTTTTGTCTGTCCTGGGTTTTCCGCATCAGGCGATGGGAGGCGGCTGGGTTCTTGTGGGGCAAAGTGATGATTTTGCCGTTTACCTGGACAGCGACAGCGCCAAGATGATTTCTGAAACAACCTCAAAAATCTGGGTGAAAGTCGTTGCCAAGAGCAAGCGCTACAAAGAAAGTGTATTGAAGCTCCGCAAACAAAACGGCCTGCCCGTTGACCGTTATCAGAAATACGCCTATACCCTCGAGTCTCTGGAAATCGAGTGTTCCACCGACCGGCAGCGCAGCCTGGAAACGGCCGATTACGACGTTAATGACAACAAGATCAGTGAATCATTTCCCATTTCGGGTTGGCGTCATTTGTCGCAGGACACGATTGCCGCTTCCATCGCCGCCCCCCTCTGCCGGCAGCACGCTGAAAGCAATACCTGGTGGTGGGACTACCCGGAACATCAAAATCATGATGAAAATTAGAAGTTCACATTCCAGTCGCTTCAGTCTTCAGTCTTCAGTCTAAAAGCCTAAATATCCTATTTCCCCACCCATTCCCAGACGGCCGCCGCTCCCTGACCGTGGCCGACGCACATGCTTTCCACCGCGTACTCAACGCCGTAGTAAGGCATTTCGTGCATGATCGTCGTGGCGATTCGCGCGCCTGTGCAGCCCAGCGGATGCCCGAGCGAGATGCCGCTGCCTTTGGGATTGAGCAGCTTGTGCCTGCGGATGCCCAGTTCCTTCGTGCAGTAAACCGCCTGGGCGGCAAAGGCTTCATTGACTTCCCACAGGCCGATGTCTTCCTTTTTCATGCCCGCGCGGGAAAGCGCCTTTGGAATCGCTACGGCAGGCCCGATGCCCATGTAGGCCGGATCGACGCCCACCACCGCATAGGCAACCAGACGCATCTTCGGTTTCAGACCGTACTTTTCGCAGGCCTCGGCGCTGGCAACGACCACGCAGGCCGCCGCGTCGTTGGTCTGGCTGGAGTTGCCCGCCGTGACCGTTCCTTTTTCATCCTTGATGAAGACAGGTTCGAGCTTGGCGAGCGTTTCCATCGTGGTTCCCGGACGGATGCCCTGGTCCCGATCCACCACCATTTTTTTGGTGGACCCGTCTTCCTGCGGTACGTCCGCTTCGATGGGCAGAATTTCGTTCCTGAACAAACCTTTCTGCGTGGCCTCGTGGGCTTTGGCGTGGCTTTCCACCGCCATCTCGTCCTGCTCCTGGCGGCTGATGCCGTACTTTCGGGCGACCATTTCCGCCGTGTAGCCCATCGAAACCATTTTCGGATCGCAGAACTCCTGCAGCCGGGGGTTCGGGTCGGACATGGTGCCCATGGGAATGTGCGTCATGTGCTGCGCGCCGCCTGCCAGAATTACGTCCGCCCAGCCCATATTGATGGACGCGATCGCGAAGGCGATGGACTGAAGGCCGGAAGCGCAGAAGCGGTCCACGGTGCAGCCGGGAACACTGTGAGGGAGCCCCGCCATGATGCCCGC
>JAQVQT010000203.1 GCA_028701435.1 Smithellaceae bacterium
ATGGTTAATGGGTACATCCTCGATTTCTTTGCGGATTTCACGCGTATCCATCTCAAACTGCCGGTCATTATGCCTGTGTTTATAAAAAAAATCAATATCAGAATTAGAAATAATGAGAATAATTATTGTGTTAATAATAGCACCCAGGGGCTGCCGGTCCAAATGATGCAGGCCAAACGTGGCTTTTACCATAGTTCCGCAATTTTCCTCAGATTTCACTTGAAATGAGCCGCCGGACCGCTGGGCGGCGTCTCTCAGCAGGGGAAGGCCGAGGCCCACGCGCCGGACCGTTTTGGTTGTGTAAAAGGGGTCCAGAACTTTTTCCAGGACGTCTTTGGCCATTCCGTGTCCGTCGTCTTTGATTTCAATCGTCAGCAGATCGTTTGCAGAATCTTCCTCAATGAAAATTTGAATCAATTTCGCGCCCGCGCGCACGGAATTTTCGGCGATGTCCAGGATATGATCGGCCAGTGTCAGCATTGCACCTCCAGGATTTGCCGGCCGTTTTGTCCAAAGACGGCCATTTTGATTTCCTCAAAGGTCGCCTCTTCCAGAAGGATGCGGGTGGTGGAAGTTCCGATATCTTGAAGAAAATGGGCGTCGGAAGACGTTAAAAAGGCAAACCGGGCGAGTTCGGGATACCGGTCGCGCCCCTGCCGAATGCCCAAGCGTTTGGAGATTTCCAGTGCGTCGAAACGGGAGCTTTCGTCAATAAATCCGAGCTGGCTTAACACGCTGAAGCTTTCCCGGTCGATGTGGGCGGGAACGGCGAGGCCGCCCAGTTGATGAATCGTATCCACCAGAGAATCGATGGGCAAATCCGTCGCGCCGATGAGGAGTTGACGGTTCAATCCCTCCACCTCCCCCTGCTCATTGACGATGGCCTGGACGCCGAAGCGGTCTTCATCGTTTTCTCCGAACAGGTGCCGGTCAATGATCGATTGCAGCTCCAGAAGGTCGGACAGACGTCCAAAGAGCGCCAGCAGGTGCACTTCCTCGCTGGTCGTGACCTCCATGGCGGGGAGGATGCGGAGTTTTTTTCCCGCGGCGGCCGCCAGGACGTAGGGAACATTGGCCGAAGCATTGTGGTCGCTGATGGCGATGATGTCAAGGCGCCGTTCCAGCGCCCGCTCCACCAGGGCCTTCGGATGCATGTCCAGCTCAGCGCAGGGCGACAGGCAGGTGTGAATATGAAGATCGCAGTTAAAAACTTTCAACATCGCTTCTGCCCGCGGAGGGTGTCTTTGACGATCAGCTTTGGGACGTCAGTAAATTATAAATCCTGCCCGAGAGCTCAAAGGCGGGCAGATCGGACACCATCACGGGAATCTTTTCCGCTTCCGCTTTTTGCAGCGTTTCTGCGGCCGGTTCACAGGCGTTGATCAGGATAATGCCCGCGTGCTCCTTGAGACTGGCGACGGCGACAATATTCTGATGCACCTGGCGGGTGATCCAGATATAGCCTTCTTTGGAGTTGCCCATGACATCGCTCAACAGGTCTCCGGTATAGCCGCCGGTGACCTCCCTGCCCAGGCCCTCTCTGCCGCACTTGACCTCCAGCCCCAAAGCCGCAACGATTGCTTCAACGTTCATACGGTAACCCCTTATTCCAAGTTATGGCGTTTGAATGGTCATCTTCAGATGCGTACCCTTGCCGACCTCCGACTCGATATGAAAATCATCGGAGTAATTCCGGATGTTGCACAGTCCCATGCCCGCGCCGAATCCCATTTCCCGAATTTTCTGATCGGCGGTGGAATAGCCTTCCTGCATCGCCAGATCGATGTTGGGAATGCCCTGGCCTTCATCGATCACTTCGATGCACACTGCGCCGGGAACGACGGTCAGATTCACGACGGCTTTTTTGGCGTAGGACACGACATTGATTTCCGCTTCGTACGAGACGATGGCGGCTTTTCGGACGATGTCTCCGGGAATGCCCAGTTTTTTCAGAATGGATTTAATGCCGGTCGATACAATGCCGGCGGAATTGAAGTTGCCGCCTTCGATAGGAAAGCTTTCCGAATAGAGGTTTGGTTTAGGTTCGCCCACTGGTGTTTTCAACTTTTGACAGGCAGCCGACGATGCCTTTCATGTAAAGACGTCCCGCTGTTTCAAAGAGGATGTATTTGGTGGTCAGGATGGGAATTTTCAGTTCACTGGCCAACGCGATGGTTTCGGAGGACGGTTTTTTGCCCCGCACCAGAATAATGGCGGCGATGTCCAGTACGTTGGCGGTCCGGATCACCTGAGTGTTGGTCAGGCCGGTCAAGAGCAGACTGCCCGCCTTGGCGAAAGCCAGCACGTCGCTCATCAGATCGGCGCCGAAGGCTGTATGCACTTCCAGGTCAAGACAGTCTTCACCGACAATGATTTCCGCGTCCAGAATATCTTTCACTTCACTCAGTTTCAAAGGCTGCTCCTCATCAATCCGCAAAAATGGTTGAACGAACTTTGCTGTGCCCATCGCTTTCGTAAAAAGGCGTACCTTTCTATCATGGCTGATGATTTGCGTCAATAAGATTAAACGGTGTTTCGCCTCCTTGTTTTTGAAGAATCGGCGGCGGGAATTTTCGCCGGCGACGGTCTTGCGTTTGAGGATTCGTAGCCCCGCGTGATGTAAAAAGCGGCCAGATCAAAAAACACGGTCATGCGCCGCTGCAGCTCAAATGTGGTGTACAGGCCGAGGTTCTTCTGCAGGGCGCCCCGGGCAAGGGCGACGTCCCAGATGTGCTTCCGGATCAGGCTGAGCGCGCTGAGCGCGCTGCTCAAGAGCGTTCCGGCCTTTTTTCGCTCCCGCCCCAGTTTGATGTAAAAATTCTTGATGTGTCCGATGGCGTAAGCGTCGCCCAGCCAGAGCGTAATCTGCGAGATGATTTGGTCGCAGATTCCGTGCAGGACCGAGGCTTCATAGCGGTGGTATTCTTCCGTGGACGGGTTGACGGACACGTCGTCGATCCACTGCCGGATCATGGTTTCCCGGTTTTTCAAAAGGTTGCCGATCAGGCGCCTGGTCAGGGAACTGCCTCGCTTCGAGGCGCGAAGGGATTTGTCCTCGCGCTGTTCGATGGCGTCCAGAACGGCCCAGTAGTCTTTTTTGCTTTTGATGTACGCCGCTACGGCGCGCCGGTTCGAACGGAACGCAAGCGGCGGAATGCGGTCGATCGTGAAGAACTTCGCCTGGGCGCTGTCGTCGCCCGCCGCGAGCCTTCCGGCGGTTTTTTCCACGACAAACGTCAGAAAGAGCAGATCGCCGTAAAACCGGCTTTTATAGGAATCGACGTCCAGGAGGTGGCTGATCCGGCCCCGAATGCCGGTTTCCTCGCCGAGTTCGCGAAGGACGGCTTCTTCGATGTTTTCTCCGGCTTCCGCGAAGCCGGTCGGGAGGCACCAGCGGCCTTTGAACGGCGGCCGGTCGCGCTTCACCAGCAGGATCCGCCGGGATACGTCCACAATCGCCGAGACCACCGGCAGCGGATTGTCGTAAAAGAATGAGCGGCACACGGAGCAAAAATCCCGCCAGACCAAATCTTCTTTTTTCTTCGCGATCGGGCCGCCGCAGTACACGCAGAATTTCCTTTGTTTCTTCATGACGATTCCTTCGATGAATAAGGTTGTGAACAAATGAAGATCGCATCGTCCTTGCACATGGAGATGGTCTGGGAACGGGCCGCCATGCCGGCAAGCATTTTGGTCAGGTCGGGAATGATGA
>JAQVQT010000204.1 GCA_028701435.1 Smithellaceae bacterium
GCGGGGCCGACCGGCGGCACGAAAGAAAAACCGGCCGGGACGGTTTACGTCGCGCTTACCGACGGAGTGGAAACGATTTGCCGTCATTACGCCTACCGCTGGGACCGAAGAAGAAACAAGCTGATCTCCTCCGAGGCGGCGCTGATGATGTTGAGAAATTATTTACAGGAGATACCCTCTTGACGACAAATCGTCACAAAGGAAAAATGTAGTTCGTGCCTTTAGGCGCGCCGTGTATCGCGGGTCTAAAGACCCGCGACCACGTTTTTAATGATCTTCATGGAGCATGATCAGGAAAAATTTTAATGATGTCGAATGCCGAAAAAAACATCCGGGCCTTTCTGGCCGTCGAGCCGCCGGAAGAGATTTTGCAGGCCGTGATTCGACTCCAGGAAAAACTAAAGCGGGAAATCAGCGGCAAATTGAGCTGGACCCGGCCCGGCGGACAGCATCTGACCTTGAAATTTTTCGGCGATGTCTCCGCGGAAGAGGTTGATTCGATCGGACAGTCCGTCCGAAACTGTCTGCAGCCCGGCTGGGCTCTGAATCTCAAAATCGAAAAGCTGGGCGTCTTTCCGGATGCCAGAAAACCTAGGGTTCTCTGGTGCGGCACATCGGGCGACGTGGAAAAGCTTGCCGCCCTGCAAAAACAACTGGAGGCGGATTTTGCGCTGATCGGCTTTCCCCAAGAAGACCGCCCTTTCCGGGCGCATCTGACACTGGCCCGCATCAGGGATTCGCGCGAAGTCTCGGGGGTAAGCGAAGCCCTGACACGGCACGCAGCATTTTCCGCCGGGGAATTCATTGTCAAAGAGCTGGTGCTGTTTCAAAGCCGCCTGACGCCGCAGGGGGCGATTTATAACAGGCTTGCAATGTTTCCGCTGGCCGGCTGATAAGAATAGTCCGGCAGACAGCCGGTCATGCAATGAAGAAAACAAGGTGAAGAAGGAGGAGATCAATATGTGCGCAGATATGGACAGATCAAAAGCCGTGGATTTGGCGATCACGCAGATTGAAAGGCAGTTCGGCAAGGGATCGATCATGAAACTGGGCAGCCACGACCGCGTGGCCGACGTGCCGGCCATTTCCACCGGCTCGCTTAGCCTCGATATCGCGCTGGGAACCTTCGGCGTTCCGCGGGGCCGCGTGATTGAAATCTACGGGCCGGAATCCGGCGGTAAAACGACGCTGGCGCTGCACATCGTGGCCGAAGCGCAAAAAAAGGGCGGCATCGCCGCCTACATTGACGCGGAGCACGCCCTTGACGTGGTGTATGCCAACAATATCGGCGTCAACACCGACGAACTCCTCATCTCCCAGCCGGATACAGGGGAGCAGGCGCTGGAAATCGCGGAAACGCTGGTCCGCAGCGGAGCGCTGGACGTCCTGGTCGTGGATTCCGTGGCGGCGCTGGTCCCCAAGGCGGAGCTTGAAGGAGAAATGGGCGACGCCCAGATGGGGCTTCAGGCCAGGCTCATGTCGCAGGCCCTGCGCAAACTGACCGGCTCGATCAGCAAATCGAAAACCACCGTGATTTTCATCAACCAGCTCCGCATGAAAATCGGCGTGTTCTTCGGCAATCCCGAGACGACCACCGGCGGCAACGCGCTGAAATTTTATTCGTCCCAGCGCCTTGATATCCGCAAAATGACTTCCATCAAGAACGGCCAGGATGTCGTCGGCTTTCGGACCAGGGTCAAGGTCGTGAAAAACAAGCTGGCCCCTCCCTTTCGGGAGGCGGAATTCGACATCATTTTCGGCGAAGGCATTTCCCGCGAGGGCGATGTCCTCGATCTGGCGGCGGCGAACGGCATCATTGAAAAAAGCGGCGCCTGGTATTCCTACAAAGGAGACAGAATCGGTCAGGGGCGGGACAACTCCCGGGTTTTCCTGAAGGAAAATCAGGATGTTCTGGCGGCCGTGGAAAGAGATGTCCGCGAAAAGCTGGGCATCGTCGTCAAAGACCAGGAAGAATAGCGTGAAAGCGCTGGACCTGGAGGCGGCCAAGCAAAAAGCCTATCGGCTTTTGTCCCTGCGCCCGCATTCGGAGCGCGAGCTTGCGAAAAAACTACTGGACAAAGGTTTTTCCAAAACCATCGTAAAAGAAGCACTGGAAAAACTCCATGAATTGAAGTATCTCAACGACGCCTCTTTCGCCACCGGCCGGGCGCGCAACCTGGCGATAGGAAAACTCTGGGGAAACCGGAAAATTATCGCCTGCCTGCGGGAAAAGGGCGTGGACGACCGGCTGATAGAAGACGCAATCGCCCTGGCGCGCCGGGAGTTCTCCGAAGAAGAGGCCATCTCCCTGTGGATGAAGAAGAAGGCGTCCAAAGGGCGGCCGGACCGGAAAGAAAAACAAAAAATTTTTCAAAGCCTGATGGGACGGGGCTTCCCGCCGGGCCTGATTTTAAAAATGCTGGGAAAGCCGGTGGAGGAAGAAGCAGATGGTGAAAACGGGTGACGCGATACGGGAAAGCTTCCTGAAATTTTTCGAAAGCAAAGGACACACACGGGTGGCGAGCTCCTCGCTCATTCCCAAGGATGATCCCACGCTGCTTTTTACCAACGCGGGCATGGTGCAGTTTAAAAATTCCTTTCTGGGCCTCGAAAACCGGGGCTACACGCGTGCCGCCACCTGCCAGAAATGCGCGCGCGCCGGCGGCAAACACAACGATCTGGAAAACGTAGGCGTCACCGCGCGCCACCACACCTTTTTTGAAATGCTGGGCAACTTTTCCTTCGGCGACTATTTCAAGGAGGAAGCCATCGCCTGGGCGTGGGAATACCTCACCGAAGTTGTGAAGCTTCCCAAAGAAAAACTCTGGGTGACGATTTTTGAAAACGACGACGAGGCTTTTAAAATCTGGCATGAAAAAATGAAAGTGCCGGCGGACCGCATTGTCCGCATGGGCGAAAAAAGCAATTTCTGGATGATGGGTGAAACCGGCCCCTGCGGCCCCTGCTCCGAAATCATTTTCGACCAGGGAGAAGGAACCGGCTGCGGGCGGCCCGAATGCGATATTCACTGCGAATGCGACCGCCACCTGGAAATCTGGAACAACGTCTTCACGCAGTTCGACCGCGACGAGACGGGGAAATTAACGCCGCTGGCCCGGCCCAGTATTGACACCGGCATGGGCCTTGAGCGCCTCACGGCCGTCATTCAGGGCGTGACAAGCAATTACGACACGGATCTGTTTGCGCCGATCCTGCGTTTTGTTGAAAAGACCTCCGGCAAAACTTACGGCAAAAACGCCGACAACGATATTTCCATCCGTGTGATCGCGGACCACAGCCGGGCGCTCACCTTTCTGATCGGCGACGGCATTTTGCCTTCCAATGAAGGCCGCGGCTACGTGCTTCGAAGAATCCTGCGCCGCGCCGCGCGACACGGCAAAATGCTCGGCATCGGCAAGCCGTTTTTAAACGAGGCCGCGATGGTCGTCATCGACATGATGAAATACACCTACCCGGACCTCGCTGAAAAGGCGTCCTTCATCACCAAGGTGATCCTCAACGAAGAGCAGCGCTTCATGGAAACGCTTGACGCGGGCCTGCGCATTTTGCAGGAAGAAGCGGAAGCGCTCAAAAAAGCGGGAAAGACCGTCCTGCAAGGCGAGATGATTTTCAAACTGTACGATACCTTCGGCTTTCCCACCGACCTTACGGCGGACATCGTCAAAAAAGACGGGATCACGCTGGAC
>JAQVQT010000205.1 GCA_028701435.1 Smithellaceae bacterium
TGTTGGCTCTGGTCGAAACCTGCTGCCGGATCAAGAAAGCGATCGTCGAGATGGATGAGCGCGAGCAGGGGCTGAGAAGAATCCTGAATTTCGGCCACACGCTGGGGCATGCCCTGGAGACCGCGTCGGGTTATGCGTTGTCGCACGGCGAAGGCGTGGCGCTGGGCATGATCGCGGCGGCCCGCCTGTCGGTGCGGATGAAATATCTGCCCGAAAGCGAGGAAAAGCGGGTGGAAAAGGTCATTGCCGGCGCGGAGCTTCCCGTGAGAATCGATCCTTCCCTTGATACGAAAGCTGTCATGGACGGCCTCAAGATGGACAAAAAGAAAAGAAATAATGTGGTCCATTTTGTCCTGATCCGGAAAATCGGCATGCCGTTTGTCAACGGCGGTATCGAGGACGGGATGATCCGAGGCGTTTTGGAGGACATGAAAGCATGAAGAAACCGCTGGAGAGTCTTCGGGAAGAGATGAGAAAAAAGGACCGGGACATTATCCGGTTGCTCAATGAACGCTCGGAAATATCCGTGAAAATCGGCCGGGTGAAGGGGCAGGCCGGTTTTTCTGTTTATGATCCGGCGCAGGAAGCCCGGGTGTTCCGGTCTCTGCATGAACTCAACGGCGGCCCTCTGTCGGATCGACACGTGACATCGATTTTCCGGGAGATCATTTCAGCGTCCCGCGATTTGCAGAAGCCGATGAGCATTGCCTATTTGGGTCCGGAGGCCTCTTTCAGCCACCAGGCCTCCCTTCTGCATTTCGGCGCCTCCTGTCAATTCCTTCCGCAGCAGGGCATCACGCGTGTTTTCGACGAAGTGGAAAAAGGCGCGGTGGAATGGGGCGTCGTTCCGGTGGAAAATTCACTGGAGGGTTCGGTCAATGTTACGCTGGACCGGCTGGTACTGACGCCGCTTACGGTTCAGGCGGAAGTCTATCTGCGCATCAGCCAGTGCCTGATTTCGCAAGCGAAAAATCTGAAAGGCATCCAAAAAGTTTATTCACATCCACAGGGACTGGCGCAATGCCAATCGTGGCTTCGCGCGCATCTGCCCAATGCCGTGACGGGTGAAATGGAAAGTACGGCGGCGGCCGTTCAGATGGTGCGCGGCAAAAAAACGGCGGCGGCTATCGGAAGCGCGCTTGCGGCTTCCCGCTATGGTTTGAACCTGCTGGCCCGGGGCATTGAAGACTATTCCTCCAACACGACGCGTTTTCTGGTGATCGGCCGGGGCGAAGCGTCCCCGACCGGCGATGATAAAACGTCGATCATTTTCGCCACGCCGGACGTTCCCGGGTCGCTGCACCGGGCGCTGGCGTGTTTTGCGAAGCGCAAGATCAATCTGGCGAAAATCGAATCGCATCCCGTGAAAGAGAGGCTTTGGGAGTATTTCTTTTTTGTGGATATGATCGGTCATCTGCGCGACCGTTCCGTAAAGAGCTGTCTTGCGGAATTGAAAGACAAAACCATTTATTTGAAAACACTGGGGGCCTATCCGCGGGCCAAGGAAGGAATATGATCTGCATACCGGTCATGGATGCGACACAGCGGGAGGCTCTTCGGTCGGTGGAAAAAAGCGCCGTCCTTGCCGACGCAATCGAAGTGCGCATGGATTGGATCACGGACGGAGATGTGGCGGAATTGATCCGCGCGGCAAGGCGCGCGTCCGCCGGCGTCAAAATTATCGTGACGTGCCGCAGGAAAGAAGAGTCTTTGCTTGCACAGGAAAACCTCCCGGCCCTTCCCGTAAAAGAAAGAACCAGAGCGGCCAAAATGACGCTGCTTGAAACGGCTGTTTCATCCGGTGCGGATTTCGTTGATATCGAGCTTGCGGAAGGGGACAGCGCCATCTCCAGAATGCGATCCCGGTGCCACAAGCGGCCAAATCCCGCGCGGCTGATCGTTTCCTGGCATGACCCATACAAAACCCCGTCTCTTGCCTCTTTGAAGAAAATCTTTGACGCTTGCGTACAGGTCGGCGCGGACATCGTGAAGATGGTCCCGTATGCCCGAAGCCTGTCCGATAATGCCACCGTTCTGAGACTGATTGACTACGCGAAAGATCAGGGGCGCGAAATCATCGCCATGTGCATGGGCGAGAAGGGGCAGATCAGCCGCGTGCTGGCGCCTTCGCGGGGAAGTTATCTGGGATTCGCCGTTTTGCCGGGTGGCAGGGTTTCCGCGCCCGGCCAGTTGACGATCAGTCAGATGAGGGTATTTCAGAAACTTTTGTCCGGCCGTCAACGATTTTTTGAGCCGCCGCAGGGGGATCTCCATTTTGTTCTTCTGGGAAATCCCGTCCGTCAGAGCCTGTCGCCGCTGATGCATCAGTCGGCTTTCCGGGCGATGAAAGTGAATGCTTTCTACAGCGCTTTTTGCGTCGGCGATCTGGCCGCCGCTGTAGCCGGTATTCGGGCAACGAACATTCGGGGCGCATCGGTTACAATTCCGTTCAAAACGGCGGTCATGGACTATCTCGACGAAATAGACGCGGACGCGGCCGCCGTGGGGGCGGTCAACACGATCGTGAACGATGACGGCCGGCTGATTGGCCACAACACCGACTGGTCGGCCCTGATGGATGCGTTGCGTGCGGAGACACAGATGAAGGGCAAGAAATTTATCATTCTGGGAGCGGGCGGAACAGCGCGGGCCGCCGCATACGGAATCACAAAAGAAGGCGGAAGGCCGATCATTGTGAACCGGACGCCGGAGACGGGCAGGGAACTGGCCGCCCGGTTCGATTGTCCGTTTTATCCGTTGTCGGAAATCGATAAAATCCGGGCCTTCGGCCTCATTCATACGACGCCGGTCGGCATGTTTCCGAATTGTAATTCATCGCCGGTCGATTCGTCCATTCTGGCCAACTACCGAGTTGTGGCGGATGTTGTTTACAATCCCCTGAAGACCAGATTGATTCGGGATGCGGAGGCGAAAGGATGCAAGACCATCCCCGGGCTGGAGATGTTTGTTCGGCAGGGAGCGCGGCAGTTGAACTTATGGACGGGCGGAAAAGCTCCCCTGGCCGTGATGAGAAACACAGTCCGCGAAAGGTTGATGCGGCATGAATCCTGAAGCTAAATTGTCAAAACCTGTTTCCAGCGTGAAGGTACCCGGCTCGAAGAGTCTGACGCAGCGGGCTTTGATTGCCGCCGCACTGGCCGGGGGGGAGTCGTTGATCCGGGGCGCTTTGATTGCTGAGGACACCCTGCGACTGATGGAAGGTCTGAGGCTGCTTGGTGCGAGGCTGGAACAGGATGTAAGCGGCATAAGGGTTATCGGCACCGGTGGGGCGATTGCCAAATTGGACCGTGAAATCTTTTTGGGAAACAACGGCACGGCGCTGCGGTTTTTAACGGCATTGGTTTGTTTGGGACGCGGTATGTATGTTCTGACCGGGGAGCCGCGTCTGCTGGAACGGCCGGTCGGCCCTCTGGTGGATGCTCTGAAGGACATGGGGGTAAACATTGAGTGCAAAAACCAGTGCCCGCCCGTAACCGTTTCAGCCAACGGCCTGAAGGGCGGGCAAATTACACTGACGGACATCGAGAGCTCCCAATATGTTTCAGCGCTTTTGCTTTGCGCTCCCTACACAGCCAAGGGGATCGAACTTTCCCTCACGGGAAATATCGTTTCCGCGCCCTACATTGATTTAACCGTCGGCGTCATGAAGGATTTCGGCGCGAAGATTACGCAAACAGACCGCC
>JAQVQT010000206.1 GCA_028701435.1 Smithellaceae bacterium
CGCTTTTCAATGTAGTAGGCGTCCTTGTATTTTTCCTGATCGAATAGCTTATCCAGAAGGACGAAGCTGTGCGCGTCACAGGGGCGCACGCCGAACAAAACGGATTGATCCGCCTGGTTGACTTCTGAAGAAAACACCATGCCTTTGGGGGTCCGGGTATATTTCATCAGGGTTTCCGTGTGCGGGAAAAAAACATTCTTGGGCGCATTCTTGGAGTTCAAATACGCAAAGAAAGGTTCGCCGTCTTTCCCCATGGGTTCAAAAAGAACATTGTCTTCTTTCTTTACGGGCGCCCAAACCAGGAAATCTCCGGCCATTTTCTTGGCAATGCCTGCCAGTGTGTCTTTTTTGATCAAACGTTTTTCCATAATTGTCCCTACTGTGTTATTTTATCCAACTTTTCAGCTTCAAAAGCGTCGGGTTTTATCAACTACACCAGCCGGAGCTGATTCAAGAGCGGCTGGGGATCCGTCAGATGCGTTTTAAAGGTCTCCTTCGAGCCGGGAAGACCCAGCGCCAGTGAAATCAATTCCGTAAAGTAGAACACCGGCATTTTCATGTTCGCGCTGGGGCGCATTTCCAGATTGGCCATGCACATCGGGCAGGCGGTCACCACGCAGTTGGCGCCGGCTTCCTTTGCCGCCGCCATCAGTTTATCGCACATTTCCACCACAATGGCGGTTTTGCTGACCGACAGCGAACCGCCGCAGCAATCCGTCTTGTAAGACCAGTTTTTCACGTCCGCGCCGATCGTCCCCATGATCTTGTCGAGCATGAAGGGATTCTCGTAATTTTCAAACTGGCAGACTTCCGGCGGACGCAGCAGCAGGCAGCCGTAATAGGAAACGGGTTTCAGGCCGGCCATCGGCTTCACCACTTTGGCCGCCAGGGCATCCATGCCGATTTCGTTGTAGATCACGTCAATCGGATTGCGGATACTGATCCCGCCCTGATATTTTGCGCCGAGAACACCTTCCACGCGGGCTTTCAGGTCTTTGTCGGCCTTCAGGTGATGCTCCGCCATTTTGAAGCGGTTGAAACAGGCGGCGCAGGGCACCATCACATCCATCGCGTCCTTTTCCGCCGCGATCAGATTGCGCGCCGGCAGAGCGACGGAAAGATCAAAATTTGTATTGTGCGCGGCGGATGCTCCACAGCAGGACCAATCGTCAATTTCTTTGAGTTCGATGTTGAGGGCGCGACTGACGGCCTTCATGGACTGATCGTACTCTTTTCCCATCCCATGCAGCGAACAGCCCGGATAATATGAAACTTTCAAGAGAGTAGCCTCCTTTTTAACTTGTTACTTCAGCGCATCCGGCCCTTTGCGGCAAAACGCGCAATCTTTCATGATTTGCTCTGCGTCTTCTCAAAAATATTTCTGACCGATTTCAAATCCTTTGTCCGCGGCGGCAACAGGGACAATTTCCCCTTCAAAAACATGCTGGGCGCAATGTCCACATCCGAGAAAAAGTCGCCGGACTTCAACTTGTAATGGACGGTCATGAGCATTTCATGCACGCGTCCGCCGAACTTGATGCTGGAGAGGAACGCCTCATGGAATTTCAGCACATTCGCTTCTTTCGCGGCCCGTCCTTCTTCAATGGCCATCTGCCGGAGCACATCCATCATCCGCGCGATGTCCACCTGGTTGGGGCAGCGGGTGATGCAGGTTTCGCAGGACAGACACAGCCAGATCGTCGAACTGGACAGCACCTTGTCCTTCTGCCCGTTCTGAATCATTTTAATAACCTTGTTGGGGTTAAATTCCATGTAGGACGCGGCGGGACAGCCGGCCGTGCATTTCCGGCAGTGATAGCAGGCCTGCAGGGGAACACCGTGTATCTTTTTGTTTACTTCTTCCAGAAAAGTTTCCATGTAAACTCCATCATCTCAAACTATTACGGGTTGTAGACGAAATCGCCTTTATCGTGATGCTCATCGAATTTGCCGAGAGGCGGCATGTCTTCCATGCTGGAACCGGCGCGGTTGCCGAAAAATTCAAAGCAATCCTTGTCGAGTTTTTTGAGGAACTTGCGCAGATCCACGCCCATCGGACAGACGGCAACGCAGGAACCGCAGTCCACGCAGCGGCCGACCATGTGGTACAGACGCATGAACTGGAACACCTGGGTATCCGTTTGATCTTCGCCGATGCCCACCCACTGCGGCTGGCTCTGTTCGACGAAGCAGGTCGGACAATAGCAGGACGGACAGGCCTGGCGGCAGGCGTTGCAGCGCATGCACTTATCCATTTCGCGGGTGAAATATGCCCAGCGTTCTTCCATCGATTTGGCTTCGAACGCGTTGACTTCTTCGTATTCCGCATCCGGGTTCATCGGCGGGGCCGCTGATCCGATCATGACATCGGAAATAATGGGATTATTGAAACGGCAGGTCGCACAGCAGTCCGCCAGAACCTCTTTAAGCGCCACCGTTTTGTCGCCGTCGGACGTTTTCATCTGGATCTGGCCGCCCTCGATGGCGCCGTCGATGATGTCCGCGCCGCCGATCTTGACTTTCAGCCCCTTGCCGTCCACATAACCGTCGCAGGGAACGCCGATGATGCAGACATCTTCGCGCTCGTACTGTCTTTCCTGCAGATGGATGATCATGGAACGCGTCGTGCAGCCGCGGGCAACCACACCGATGACTTTCCTTTTCCGGTCTTCCGGCTTTACACGCTTCTGCGAATTTTTATGCTGCGTGATCAAATCGTGCACAAATTTGGCCAGGTTTTGCGTGCAGAGGTTGTTCCAGACCAGCTTGTCGGCCTCTTCCGGCTTCGTGATGAAACAAGGCGTCGCCGTGAGCGGCAACGTTCCTTTTTCATAGCCGATAATCACTTCGGCCTTCTTTTCCAAAAGCAGCCTTTTTGCTTCTTCCCGCAATTTTGTTTCGATGTTTTCCACAGTGATGATTTCCCCGTTTATGTATTATGATCCTGAATCAGACTAACCAATATGTTTGACCATCTTATTGGCCGGTCCCAGTGCCTTGATTTTCTCCGTCGCGCCTTTGATGACCTGTGCCCACCGGTCGCCTTCGGAGGCGGAGACCCATGTAAAGATGGTCCGATCGCCTTCCACACCAACGTAGTTCAGGAAACTTTTTAACGTCGCAAACTTGCGCCGCGCCACCAGATTTCCTGAGATATAGTGGCATTCACCCGGGTGTCAACCCGAAACCAGAACGCCGTCGGCTCCGGTCTGCAGGGCTTTCACGATATAAAACGGGTTGATTCTCCCCGTGCAGGGGACGCGGATGATGCGCACGTTTGTCGGATACTGAATTCTGCTGATCCCCGCCAGGTCGGCGCCCGCGTACGTGCACCAGTTGCAGACAATGGCAACGAATTTCGGCACCCATTCTTTGTTTGCTGTGTTTTCAGCCATATATTCTCCTTCCAAGGGCAATGCGGCCTGACCGGCCGTTTGCCTTAATTGATATTATAGATCTGTGCCAGCACTTCTTCGTTGTTGAAACCATTCAAATCCACCGCGTTCATGCGGCAGGAGGCCGTGCAAACCCCACAGCCCTTGCACAGAACCGCGTTCACTTCGGCGCACCCTTCCGCGGGATTCACGCGAATCGCGCTGTAGGGACAGTTGATTTCGCAAAGCCCGCAGGCCGAACATCTTTCCTTGTTCACATAAGCGGTTTTGCCTTCCG
>JAQVQT010000207.1 GCA_028701435.1 Smithellaceae bacterium
CTGTCGCTTCTGGTGGCGCTGAGCGTCGTTTCGGGATTTCTCGACAAGCGATTTGCTCGCGACACCCGGACGGGCGCGCTCCTGCAGGGGGCGCTGTTCGGCGCCGTGGCCATCGTCGGCATGCTCCGCCCGCTTACCCTTGGACCGGGGCTGATCTTCGACGGCCGCTCGGTCATGCTCAGCCTGTGCGCTTTATTTTTCGGTCCTCTGGCTGCCGCCGTCTCGTGCGTCATGGCGCTGGCCTGCCGCATCAGCATCGGCGGGGCGGGGCTGATCATGGGAATTCTGACATCCCTTTCTTCCACCGCCATAGGACTGATCTTTTTTTACAGAGACAAACCCTCGCTGCACCCGCCTTCCGCGAAGCTTCTCTACATGATGGGACTCTCCGTTCATGCAGCCTTGGTGGCTTTGATGTTTACGCTGCCGGGAAATCTGTTTTGGAGCACCTTTAAAAACCTTGCCTTGCCCATCATCGCGCTTTTTCCCCTGGCCACGCTGCTGGCGGGAAAAATTCTTTCCGACCATCTTTCCATGATGCAGTCCGCCGCGGCTCTTTCGGAAAGCGAAGAGCGCTACAGGCTTTTATTTGAAGCCAGCCTGGACGCGGTCATGCTGACGGCGCCCGACGGCCGAATCCTTTCCGCCAATCCGGCCGCCTGCCGCCTGCTGGGCCGAAGCGAAGAGGAGTTGATCGCCGTGGGCCGCGACGGCATCATGGACCGGGAAGATCCGCGGCTTGCCGGGGCGCTTGCGGAGCGGGAACGGACGGGTATGTTTTCAGGCGAATTGACGATGATCCATAAAGACGGAGCCAAAATTCCCGTGGAAATCACGACCGCCATCTTTGAAGACCGCTGCGGGCAGGCCCGCACCAGCATGATCATTCGCGATATCACACGGCGCCTGCGGGAGGAGGAGTCCCTGAAAAAACTGCAGGCGCTTCTGACAGAGACACAGAAACTGAGCAAAATCGGCGGCTGGGAAATTGACCTGACCACCGGCCAGGGACAGTGGACCGATGAAGTTTACAAAATCCACGGCATTCCCCCGGACCGGCTTCCCGGCAATGAAGAAGCAATAAATTTTTACGCGCCGGAAGACCGCCCGGTCATCACCGCCGCCTTTCGGCGTCTGCTGGAAACGGGCGAACCCTATGATCTGGAGCTTCGGTTAAACAAGGCGACGGGGGAATCCCTTCGAGTGCGGACCATCGGACAGGCCGAATGGAGGGGCGGAAAAATCGTCCGGGTCTTCGGCAACATCATGGATATCACCGAACGAAAGGAAATCGAAAGCAGACAGATGCGACTGCTCGACATCCTCGATTCGAGCCTCAACGAAATCTACATCATCGACGCGGAAACGCTGTGTTTTGAATATGTGAACCAGGGCGCTCTCAACAACATCGGCTTTTCGATGGAAGAGATGAAGCGCATGACGCCGCTGGACATCAATCCGCATTTGTCGGAGCAGACCTTCAGGGACATGCTCGCACAGCTCAAGGCAGGCAAGGTCAAGCAGCATGTGTTTGAAGCGGCGCACCGAAGGAAGGATCAAAGCGTCTATCCGGTCGAAGTGTATCTGCAACCGCACAGCGGCGCGGACCATGATATTTTCTTCGCGGTGATCAACGATATCAGCGAGCGCAAAGCCGTGGAGGCAAGGATTCTCAAGATCAACGAAGAGCTCGAGCAAAAGGTTCAGGCGCGGACGGCCGAACTGAACAAGACCATCCGCCAGCTCGAGGAGACCAACCGCGTCTTTGTCGGCCGGGAGCTGAAAATGGCGCAGTTGAAGAAGAGGATTGAAGAACTCGAAGAAAAGTGGCAGAACACCGACAACACGTAAACGACCGGCGGGGGAAAACCATGACCACCCAACAAATCCTGATTGTGGACGACCGGGAAGAGAACCGATATCTTTTGGAGGCGCTTCTGCAGGGCAACGGCTATGAGGTTTTCACCGCCGTTCACGGAGAAGACGCCCTGGAAAAAGCCCGCAAAGACCCGCCGGACCTGATCATCACCGACATTCTGATGCCGGTCATGGACGGATTTTCGCTTTGCCGCGCCTGGATGAAAGACGAACGCCTTCAGTCCATCCCCCTGATCTTTTACACCGCCACCTACACCGACGAACGGGACCGGGAATTCGCCCTCTCCCTCGGCGCCCGGCATTTCATCGTCAAGCCAACGGAACCGGACAAGTTCATGGCCATCGTCCACGACATCTTGGCGTCAGGAGAGCAACCACCGGCCGGATCTGCCGCTCCAGCCGGCAGACATGATCAAGCGTCTGAAGAATCCGTTTACCTCAAGCAGTACAATGAAGCGCTCATTCGGAAGCTGGAGAGCAAAATGGAGCAACTGGAAAATCTCAACCAGGAACTGGAAAAGAAAGTCGCGGAGCGAACGGCCCAGCTCCATGAAACCATCGGGCGTCTGGAAGAGCTCAACCGCGTTTTTGTCGGCCGGCAGCTGAAAATGGCCGATCTCAAGAAACGGATCGAGGAGCTGGAAAAAAAATAAAACACGGCAATGACCGGCCGTCATCCCGCAGCCGAGGCCTTTGATGATCCTGGACACCCGCACCATTGTTTTATCCTATATCGCAACGGACATCGTCTGCCTGGCCGTAATGGTTCTGCTCTGGCGACAGAACCGCGAGCGGATCAGCGGAACACATCTGTGGGTTATCTTTTATGTAGTAAGTCTGTTTGCACTCATCCTGATGATTCTGCGCGGGGCTATTCCCGACGGGGCATCGACTATCCTGACCAACACCATGTTTATGGCCGGCACGCTGATCGGTTATCAGGCGCTTCTGCGCTTTACCGGTGAAATTCGCAGACAAACTTTCAATTATTTCATTCTGGCGGCGGGGATTTTGATCCACGCCTACTTCACGTTCGGCAAACCCGACGTGGACGCCCGAATCTTCAATCTGTCGGCGGTGCTCCTAGTCTTTTTTTCGCAGTGCGTCTGGTTCTGTCTTCGGGGCGCGCCGGAGCCCATGAGGAGGCTGATGCGTTGGCCGGGTTTGGTTTTCGCGCTCTTTGTCCTGGTCAGTCTGACCCGAATGGCGGCGGCCGTTTTCGTCCCCCATGCACGTGCGGATTTGTTTCAAGAAAACGTGATCATCGCCTTGAGCGTGATCGCCTACCAGCTTTTGTTCATCACGCTCGCCTTCGCGCTGGCGCTCATGTACAACCAGCAGCTCGACGAAGAGGTTCGAGCGGAGAAAATAAAATTTGAACTGTCTTTTCAATCCGCGCCTTACACGCTCGTTTTGTCCCGCCTGTCCGACGGCAAGATTCTGGATATCAACGACAGTTTCACCAGAATCACCGGCTATAACGAAGCGGACATTCGGGGAAAGACGGCGGCGGATCTGAAGCTGTGGGTCAACGAGAAAGACCGGGCCATCATTGTCCGGGACCTGCGGGAAACCGGCGCCGTCTTTGAGCGAAAGCTGCTGTTTCGGAAAAAATCGGGTGAGATCATGACGGGGCTCGTTTCCGCAAAATGGATCACCATTCAGGACGAACAGTGCCTGCTGTTCAGCGTCAACGACGTCACCGAACGGGAAAAGGCCCTGGAGGAACTTCGCACGGCCCAGATGCAATGGCACAGAACTTTCAATGCCAGCCAGGATGCCATCTG